>DATDHP010000205.1:0-13515 GCA_036521515.1 Vicinamibacterales bacterium | reverse complement strand
TCGACGAGCATGCCGTCGCTGTTGAAGGCGATCGTCTGGGCAGCCCCGAAATCCACCGGGGAACCAATGCCGAACTTGTCAGCTGTGTCCGGGGGCAGGCTGGCGGGGAGCCCGAACCGAACCCCGCCTTCAAACGGAGTCTCCGCCAGGAGCCTGGTCCCTGTCGGCAGCTCGCGGCGGACCAGCCGCACCAGGTGCTTGTCTCGATCGCAGATCACGTCGACCCGACGTCGTTGCGCAACGGCGGTCTCGCGCGCCAGGTTCAACTGGCCCATTACGGTGCGCATGGCTCCGTCCGCGACCATCCCGGGCCGGGCCCACCCGATCTGGAAAACAGCCATGGCGCCGAGAATTCCAATGAGCATCACGGCCATCATCATTTCGATGAGGGTGAAGCCCGCGTCCGATTGCGCCGCGCGTGCGATCTTCATTGCCGACCTCAACAGGGCAAGTGGCGGGCCACGCGGCCGTGCTGGCAGCACGGACCAAAAGTGACTGATATCTAGTGACGTTTACAGAACTATAGGGACAGAACGAGACGGGCCGGGTTCCAAACTGGGACAGATCCGTTACCGTTCCGTAATCACCTGGAGGCCGATGCCCCCGACTGAGTTAATCGGCGGCACGGCTTCCACCTTGAAGAGCCTGCTCGGAAGATGTCCGTGCCTGCTGCTGCGTCGACGCCCGCTCCGCGGTGGGTCCGCGATCTGGAGCTGGGCGACGGGTTCGTCCCAGTTCTTATCGGTGAGGGAATTCCACTTGTAGCGCCGCGACATCGAGACGTGCCGCTTCGCTAAGAATCACCGCGTCGCGTTCGACGAGGCGTTGACGGTATTCGCCGATCCGTTGGCGCGCATATTCGACGATCCTGATCACTCGGCCGATGAGCGACGGGAATTGATCATCGGTCATTCAATTGATCAGCATCTGCTGGTGGTAAGCTTCACGGATCGGGGCCGACGCATTCGGATCATCAGTGCACGACGAGCCACAACGGGTGAGCGAAGGGATTATGAAGAAAACAAGCCGAAGGGTTCCGAGAGCTGAAGCGTCCTATATGCGCGACGAGTACGAATTCGACTATTCTCGGGCGAAGCCGAACAGGTTTGCGCATCTCATGAAGCGACCGGTCGTCGCGGTCGTACTCGAACCGGACGTGGCCTCGGTGTTCAACTCGTCGGCGAAGGTCAACACAGAGCTCCGTTCGATCCTCGCGCGCCGCCGATCGAGAACTCGGTCGTTGAGAGTGACCAGGCGTCGTCCGAAAGCGGACTGACGGCGATGGACCTGACACCGCGCGGCTCGCTCGCGCGCCCCGCGCGTCGCAGGTCATCGCCCACGTTTGGGGGATGGCTGCTGTTCCTCGAGCCACTTGAGTGCAGCCTTCACCTTTCGTCGTGCACCTGCCTCTTGGAGTCGTTGATTCGCCGCCGCGACACCTTTGAGAGCTCGTGAAACGAACTCGCCAATGGGGGCGGAAACGCGAACCATCTCGCCCGGTCCGGTCGGCGGAACCAAGTTCAAGAATGGCCCGTCAGGTGTCGTCGTTCGATGGAATGGCCCTGCGGAGACATCCGCCCCGATCGCGCCGCGGTTCGCGCGACGACGACACAGGCAGGTGCCCGCCGCACGCGGCGCACCCGACTCGCACGGCCGTCGCGAAGCGTCTTTTACGACCGCCTGCCGACCGGCGGGATCCACGGGTCGTCGGTCCAGCCGATACCGTAGCGCGCGACCTCGGCGTCGATGAGGTACGGTTTGCCTTCGGCCGTCACCCTCTTGCTGCGCGCTAACGCGGCTTTCAGCTCCGCCGGCGTCCGCACCTTTTCTCCTTCGACCCCGAAGCCCCTGGCAATGGCAGACATGTCCATGTCCGGCTTGCCGAGATAGCTGTGATAGAAGTGCCCCGTCTGCACCATCCGGCCGCCGGACACGGCGGAGAGCACGCGGTTGTGCGGCCCGCCGTACGCATGGTTGTTGTAGACGACCACCACCACCGGCAGCTCGAGGCGCGCCATGTTCCACAGCGCGGTCGGCCCGAACACGAACGAGCCGTCCCCGACCAGGCAGACCACCTGTTGATTCGGACGCGCCAGCTTCACCCCGGCCGCCGTGCCCACGCCCGATCCGAGGTGGCCGCCGTAATAGAAAAACAGCTCGCGGCCGCCGAGCGGGTTGAACTCGAAGCTGTGCGAGATGTCGAGCGAACCGCCCTCGTGGACGACGACCGCATTCGGGTCGGCCCACTGGGCGATCTCGTAGCTGACGCGGTCGGGCAGCAGCGGCGAGCGCTCCCAGTCCGGGTTGCGCGTGACGAGACGGCGGAGCCGTTGCGCGTTCTCGCTGAACGCCCGCACGCGCGCGAACCGCTCCTGCACCGTCGCCGTGAGGGCGGGGGTCATGACGCCGTGGACCGCGGCCAGCAGATCGTCCAGGCCGTAGGCCACGTCCGCCACGAGCGGCACCGTCGTCGACAACACGTTGCTCATGCTGACGCTGTCGATGCGCAGGTCGATGAACTTCGCGGTGCGCGGCACCATGAGCGCGGGGCTGTTGTGCTGCATCTTGTTGCCGACGTTGATGACGACGTCGGGTTGCCGGGGATAGGCGACGGTGTCGATGCGCCCGCCCGGCAGGTCGCTGATCCACAGCGGATGGTTCTGCGGGAAGTTGCTGAAGACCTGGCGCGCCTGGGTGACCGGCAGCGCCAGCAGCTCCGCCAACTGGACCGCCTTCGCCACCGCCTTCGCCTTGTAGATCTCGTCGCCGACGATCAAGAGCGGGTTGCGGGCTTCGACGAGCAGCCGCGCGGCCCGCTCCACTTCCGACGGATTGGGCCGAACGCGCATGCGCGCATCGACACGATCGTGCGTGATGATCTCGGTCCGAATCTTTTCGTGATTGAAGTCCTCGTGCCAGTTCACGTACGCCGGACCATGGGGCGGCGTCCAGGCGACCTTGAAGGCGCGGCGGACGGTCTCGGGAATGGCATCGGACCGTCCCGCCGTCCAGGACCACTTGGTCACCGGCGCAACGAGCTGCTCCTGCCCGGGGAGCTCCTGGAACGCATCCCGTCCCGCCTCGCGAGAGTCTTCGGCGCGCGCACTGTAGACGACGAGCGGCGTCTGCTCCTTGAACGCGTTGAAGATCTGGCCCGTCGCGTTCATCAGCCCGACAACGGCGGCCTGGGTCACCAGGGCCGGCTCTCCCGACGCCTTGACGTAGCCGGCGGCCATCGCGGCGCCGGGGCCTTCGTGGGCGGTCAGGATGAACTGGAGCCGGGGCCGATCGACCAGCGCGTCATAGAATTCGGCGTCCTCGCTGTCGGAGCCGCCGAAGACATACCTGACACCCGACGCGATCAACTGCTCGGCGAACGCGGCGCCGGCCGTACCTTCGAAAATCCTGACATCGTCGGGCGTCGGCGGCGCTCCATCCCGGCTTTGCGCAACGGCGTCGATCGACCCGAGCACCGACTGCGCAGCAGACGCCGTCAGGCCGCACCCGATCAACCCGCGTACAAAATCCCGTCGCGACACCGCGTTGGAGAGATATTTCGCTACAAGCTCTCTCATGGCTTCATCTCGAATTCTGCGGCCCGCGCACGCGCGCGAGGTAATCGGCCATCGCGTTGATCTCTGCCTCGGTCCACAACGCCCGGCGACCCACCATTCGGTACAACACGCCCTCCCACGCCTTGCGATCCTGGCGGAGATCGTTCCACATGGTCTGGGCGTGGCACTGGAAGCACCTGGCCACCAGCACGTCCTTACCGGGGCCGTCCGGCAGGGTTGACGCGGGTCCGCCGGCGACCGGGGCCGACGGACCGTAGTGCTCGGCCAGGTACGTGGCGATCACCGCAGCGTCGGCGGCCGAGACTTGCGCACCGTGCTCGACCATCGTGGCAACCGTGCCGCGCCATTCGCTGGCCGTCGCCCGCCTGCTCACGGCCGTATTGAGGTCGTGGCACCCGACGCACCTCGTCGCGACGAGGTCCTTGCCCTTTCCCTCGGGCAGGGGGGGCGGAGCGGCCTGCTGCAACATGGCGCCCGCAGGATGACTGAATACGAAGACGGCGAATAGAAGAGCGGCTGCAAACCTCGCCATGAAGGGGGAGTCTAGCCCTGCTGCACCGCGGGTGCAAGGTCGCTTCGCCAGTCGGTGCATGCCCCTCGCTCCGCTTCGCAGTCGGTGCACGGCCGCTGCGCCATGTCGGTGCGAGCGCTGTTCGTTTGTCGGTGCAATCCGGACGCTTGTCGGTGCAGGTGGCGCGGTGTGCACCGGGGTTCGACCTCGGGTCGCACCGACAGGCACAAGCAGAGTTTGCACCGACAGGAAACAAGATTGCACCGGCAGTGCGGAGCGAACTTGCACCGACAGCGAAGCGGGCTTGCACCGACCAGCGTCAGAGGGGATTGCACCGACGATGCGGCGCGCAGCCTACTTCTTCTTCTTCTCTTCCCACGTCACCTCGGTTTCGCCGTTCGGCTGCAGCAGCAGGATGGCATTGGCAACGCGGTCGGTGCGCGTGTTCAAGGGCAGGTCGGCCTGGTACATGAGCTCTTTGGCGCCGGCGCTGCGCAGCTCGTACTTGACGTCGTAGCGTCGGAGGATGGATTCGATCTCTCCGCGCAGGACGGCGGGATCCGCTGCCGTCACCTTCAGGTCGAACGTCTTGCGTCGTTCGGGCTCCAGCGACTCGATGATCCACAGCACGCCGAGGATGAAGACCGTGCCGAAGATCGCCAGGCCATAGAGCTCGACGCCGGTCGCGAGACCGATACTCAGCGTCGCCAGCATCACGACGGCGTCCTTTGGATCGTCGATCTTCGCGCGATAGCGGATCAGGTTGGCGGCGCCGACGATGCCGAAGGCGCGGGCCAGGCTCGAGCCGACGACGAACATGACGAGCGCGCCGACGACCGCCAGGACGATTTGCGTCTGGATGACCGGCGCGGAACGCGGCGGCGTGCCGCGGCGGCGCGGACGGAACGCCAGCGCCGCGCCGAGCAGCGCGGCGACGGGGAGCGCGATGACGGCGCGCGCCACCATCGCCGCATGCGACTCGAGGACGTCGGGAACGTAGCGGGTGAACTCGGGCGGCAGCCCCTGTTCGAACATCAGCGTTCGGTCGAAGCGGACGAGTCGGCGCGCAACGCGAGGCCGTCGGCAATCTTCTGGCGGATGCGGCGGATGTAGCGCCCGGCCACCGGGTCCGCGTAGTTGCCGGCCCGGAACGCATCACGCCATTGCTGGTCGGTGAGGCGCTGCATCTGCTTCGCGGCCCACTGTACATCAGCCGGCTCGATCATCGAAAGCAACTCTTGATGGCGACCGTTGTACTCGAACTCGATCTTTCCGTCACCGACGTTCTTGATGAAGCCGTGTTTTTCGAAGCCCTCGAGCCAGTTCCGGCGCGGGAAGAGCTTCCCCGTCTCTCCGAGGGACGCGCCCACGTCGCGCACCACGAACCACCCTGACGCGCCGTCCCACGGCTCCTTGAGAGCGTAGATGCTGTTGTTGTCGTCCTTGAGGTCGGTGCTGTTCAGCATGAGCAGCGCCACCAGGAGTCCCTTCAACGGACGCGTCCCGCTGAAGGTGTTGTCGGCCCAGCTCCAGTACTCGTCGAGTCGCTCGAGGTGGTCCAGCTTCGGTCGGAACCGTGCCTCGCTCTCGATGCGCGGCTCCTTCCCGCCCAGATCGAGCTTCCAGGACGGGAGGTAATAGATGGGCGGTTGGTGATAGCCAAGTGCCCAGAGAAGGCGCGAAACAACCACCTCGGTCTGCGCCTCGGGTCCGATCTTGGCGCTCCATTCCATGCCGTCCGGGCTGACGACGTCGTAGCTGACGCTGAAGCCGGTTTCGTCCTTCGCCTGGATCTTGAAGACCGCGTCGGCGGGCGGTGCGTAGCGTGTTCCCCCGATGCCCCAGAAAAGATCGCGTGGCTGCGGGCCGGGATCGACCCAAAGCTCGGCCATCTTCGCCGGGGACACAGGGGTCGCCGGCGCATCGACCACGACCGTGCGCCCACCGCACGACAGCGTGACGATCGCGAGGACGACTACAGACGAGGTAGAGTGCACACGCATGGCGATGACCCCGTCAGCAAGGGACGTTCCAGTGGCGCTCCGGTATCGACGGGATGGACATCTGGCATTACCTTTGGTCTCGTAGACATTCCTGCGCATGCCATCGCCTGTCGCCCTTCCGCTCGCCACGTACCGCCTCCAGTTCAACGCGGCGTTCACCTTCACCGAGGCGACCGCCATCGTCGGCTACCTGCACGCCCTGGGGATTTCGCACGCCTACGCGTCGAGCTACTTCAAGGCGGTGCCCGGCAGCATGCACGGCTACGACGTGGCCGATCCGACCCGGCTCAATCCGGAGATTGGCGACGCGATCAGCTACGGGGCGTGGATCGACGCGTTGCGCGCGCGCGGCATGGGCCACATCATCGATCTCGTGCCGAACCACATGGGGATCGCCAGGTCGGCCAACCCGTGGTGGCAGGACGTGCTCGAGAATGGTCCCAGCTCACGCTTCGCGCAACTGTTCGACATCGACTGGCACCCGCTGAAGCAGGAGCTCGAGAACAAGGTTCTGCTGCCCATCCTCGGCGGCCCGTACGGGACGGCGCTGGAGCGGCAGGAGATACGCCTCGAATACGAGGCAGGCGCCTTTCGCGTGCGCTACTTCGAGCAGGTGCTGCCCATCGCACCCGGAACCTACGACCGCGTCCTGGGCGCCAACGCCCACCTGCTGCTCGACGAGATCGGCGCGGAGAGCGACGCCGGCATCGAGTTCCTCAGCATCGTCACCGCGATCAGGCACCTGCCCGGGCGCGAGGTGGTCGACAGGGAACTGCTGACGGAGCGCGACCGCGAGAAGGAAGTCATCAAGCGGCGGCTCGCGGCGTTGACGGCGCGGTCGCCGGAGGTGCTCGCGCATGTCGAGCGGGCCGTCGCCGGGTTCAACGGCGTCGCCGGCCATCCGCGGACCTTCGATCAGCTGGATCGTCTGCTGTCAGCACAGGCGTACCGGCTCGCGTACTGGCGCGTGGCGGCGGAAGAGATCAACTATCGCCGCTTCTTCGACATCAACGAGCTGGCGGCGATCCGCATGGAGGATCCCGCCGTCTTCGACCGGGCGCACGCCGTCGCGTTCGACCTGCTGGCGGCCGGCTGCATCGACGGCTTCCGCATCGATCACGTGGACGGCCTGTACGACCCGGGCGACTACCTGGAGCGCCTGCAGGCACGCGCGCGCGCGCGGCGGCCGGACGTGTACACACACGACCGTCCGCTGTATGTGGTCGTCGAGAAGATTCTGGGGGCGGTCGAGACGCTACCCGGGTGGCCGGTCGCGGGCACGAGCGGCTACGACTTCCTCGGGATGGTGAACGGCCTGTTCGTCGATCAGCGCAACGAGCGCACGATGAACGAGGTCTACGAGCGCTTCACCCGGCTGGGCGTCCCCTTCCGGGAGATCGCCTATCGCGGGAAGCAGCTCATCCTCCGCATCAGCATGGCCAGCGAGCTCAACGTGCTGGCTCACCGGCTGAACCGCTTCTCGGAGCGAAACCGGCACTACCGCGACTTCACGCTGAACAGCCTGAACCAGGCGATGCGCGAGATCATCGCGTGCTTCCCCGTCTACCGCACCTACGTCAACGACCGCGAGCCGGAGGTGAGCGAGCGCGACCGCACGTTCATCGAACAGGCCGTCCGCGAGGCCAAGCGGCGGAACGTCAACCGTCCGACCGCGGTCTACGACTTCGTGCGGGACCTGCTGCTGAAGCGGTCGGACAACATTCCGGAGAGCGAACGCGCCGAGCACATGGACTTCGTCGCCCGCTTCCAGCAGGTGACGAGCCCCGTCACGGCCAAGGGGATCGAGGACACCGCCCTCTACATCTACAACCGCCTGGTGTCGCTCAACGAAGTCGGCAGCGAGCCCGATCACTTCGGCGTGGCCCCGCAGGCCCTGCATGCGTGGCTGGCCGATCGCTCGGCACGCTGGCGGCACGCGCTGTCCGCCACGTCCACGCACGACACGAAGCGCGGCGAGGACGTCCGGGCGCGCCTCAACGTCCTGTCCGAGGTGCCGGGCGCGTGGAAGCAGGCGACGGCGCGCTGGGCGCGCGCGAACCGGCGCGGGCGCTCGACCATCGACGGCCAGCCCTACCCGAGCCGCAACGAAGAATACTTGCTGTACCAGACGATGATCGGGACGTGGCCGCTGCAGCCGATGGACGCCGGCCAGGAGCGGGCCTACCGCGAGCGCATCGTCGCCTACATGCAGAAGGCGATGCGCGAAGCCAAGGTCTTCACGAGCTGGCTGAACCCGAGCGAGCCGCACGAGGAGGCGATGAAAGAGTTCGTCGAGGCGGTGCTCGACCCGGAGAACACCCCGTTCCGGGAGGACTTCGTCGAGTTCCAGGGCCGCATCGCCCGTTTCGGGATCTACAATTCGCTCGCCCAGCTGGCCGTGAAGATCGCCGCGCCGGGCGTGCCCGACTTCTACCAGGGCACCGAGCTGTGGGACTTCAACCTGGTCGATCCGGACAACCGGCACGCCGTCGACTACGGCCGCCGGCAGGCGCTGCTCGAGGAGATCGACGAGGCGTCGCGCCGCGACCGGCTGGCGGCCGCCACGCGGCTGATGGAGGCCGTCCGCGACGACCGGCTCAAGCTCTACACCACCGCGACGATGCTGCGATTCAGGCGTGACCACCGGGAGTTGTTCGAGTGCGGAAGCTACGAGCCGCTCGCCTTCGACGGCGCGCGCCGCGATCACCTGTTCGGCTTCGTGCGCCGGCACGCCGGCCGGCAGGCCCTCGTCATCGTGCCCCGTCTCCTGGCGACGCTGACGCCAGACGTGGACGTGCCTCCACTCGGCGAGCGCGCCTGGGGTGATACGCACATCCTGCTGGACCGGTGCGACGGCGATTCGACGGGGCAGGCTGATTCCCGATCCCATTTCAAGAACGCCTTCACAGGCCGCTGCGTAGGCATCCAGCAGGAAGACGGCCGCTCGTTCCTGCGGGCCGCGGAGGTATTCGAGCACTTCCCGGTCGCCCTCCTTCAACTCCCAACCGGACGGGAGACCCCGGCTCCCAACTCCCAACGGGACGGCGAGCTCACAGGCTGACGATGTTCTGGACCATCGTCGGCCTCGCCTTCATCACGTGGCTCGTGCTCGTCCTGCTCTTCACGCCGCGCATCGACTATCACGTCACGTCTCCGCTCCGCCCGGACAGTGACGATTTCCTGCACGTGATCCAGTCCACGTGCCAGGCGGCCATCCACCATCACAACCGCGTCGAGATCTTCACCAACGGGGCACAGTTCTATCCCGCGATGCGCGACGCGATCCGGTCGGCGCAGGCGTCGGTGAATCTCGAGGCGTACATCTTCCACCCCGGCGACGCGGCTGACATGGTGATCGATGCGATGGTCGAGCGCGCGCAGGCCGGCGTCGAGGTGCGGCTCGTCGTCGATTCGATCGGCAGCTCGGGATTGCGCGGGCCGGCCGTGCGGCGACTCGTCGAGGGCGGGTGCACGGTCAATTTCTACCAGCCGATCACGTGGTATCGCCTGCATCGGCTGAACAACCGCACGCACCGCGAGCTGCTCGTCGTGGACGGGCGGCTGGCGTTCACCGGCGGCGCAGGCGTCGCCGACTGGTGGCTGAAACCCAACGGAAGGACGGCGAGCTGGCGCGACACGATGGCGCGCGTCGAAGGGCCGATCGTGGCCGCGCTCCAGGGGGTGTTCGCTGAAAACTGGCTCGAGTGCTGCGGAGAGATTCTCACGGCGCCGCGCCACTTCCCGCAGCTGTCGGCGGCCGGACCCACCGAGGCCATGCTGGTCAAGAGCTCGCCGTCGGATCGGGCGACGTCGTCGCGCGTCGTCTTCCAGATGTTGATCGAGGGCGCGGTCAGCGACGTGGACATCAGCACGCCGTACTTCCTCCCCGATCGCGTGCTGCGACGCGCGCTCGTGCGCGCCGCGCAGCGCGGCGTCCGCGTGCGCGTCGTCGTGCCCGGGCGCACCACCGACCAGCGCCTGGTGCGTCTCGCCAGCCGGCGCATGTACCGCGAGCTGCTGGCGGGCGGCATCCGCATCTACGAGTACCGCCCCTCGATGACGCACGTGAAGTCGATGATGGTGGACGGCGTGTGGGCGGTCGTCGGCACCACGAACGTGGACAACCGATCCTTCGAGCACAACGACGAGGTGAACCTCGCGTTTCGCGAGGTCGCGGTCACCGAGCGCCTCCGCCGCGATTTCGCGGCCGACGTCGCGGCGAGCGATGAGATCACCCTCGACATTTGGCGGGCGCGCTCGCCCTTCGAGAAACTGGTCGGACCGGTCTGCTGGATTCTCGAACGCCAACAATGAAAGCGAAACCGCGCTGAAGCGTGGCGCACGGTTCGGGTGGCATTCGAGTTGCACTGCCTCAGCGTCGGGAGGCGAACTACAACCGTGAGCTGCCGATTCATAGCCCCGTCGTTTCTTTTCATCCTGTTGGTGAGCACCGCCGGTTCCACGATGGGCGACGCCAATGACATCGTGGAAATCCGCCTCCGTGGCCGCTACTACGCGGAGCCTGCCACTGTGCAGATCACGGTCGCCGTCGAGCCTGATGCGGTCAATCGTGCGTTGCGGGTCGAAGCCGAAAGCGAAAGGATGTTCCGCTCCTCCGAGATAACTCTCGCCGGCGCCGGTGAAAAGCGCATTCACACGCTGGAGTTCAAGAATCTACCCGCGGGCGAATACGTCCTCAGCGCGCAGGTCTTTTCCAGCAGCGAGATGCGCGCCGTCGCGCGGCAGGAGCTGACGGTCAGCGGCGGCGGCGGACGGTAGCTGCCGACGGGCCGGCACGTCGGCACGCAGCCGACCAACTGCGGCAGACAGGGAATCGGACGAAAACCCGTCAGCGCGGCGTCAACGCAATGCCGGGGATCGCGCGTCGGTTCGTCGAGGCCGGCCTGGTTGCCAGGCGGACCTGAAGGTCCGCCTCTACGAATTGCGGTGTCAATGCGACTTATCGATGGCCGCCGTCCACACGGCGATCTGCTCTTCCGTCATCGATCCGCGCGGCCCCACCCGCGCGTCCTCGTAACCCCACTCGTCGAGGTCGACCAGGTATTGTGCGCGCGACAGCAGCGTGCCCTGGCACACTTTGCTGTTGCGCGTCGGCGCGTCCAGCTCCGACAAGAGGCGTGCGATCAGGTCCTTCACCACTGACGAGGGTACAAGGGCGCGCTCGCCGGGGTAGATGAAGCCGAAGAGGACGATGTGGCTGAGCAGCACGCGCCAGTTGTTGCCAAACCGCCTCACCAGGCGGTCCCAGTTGAGCAACCCGCAGCAGTGGCGGAGCAAGTGCGCCACATCGGCGCCGTCGTAACGCTCGCGCTCCATGATGAGCGCCTTCGACCAGATCATTTCCTCCGCCGGGCACAGCTTCACCGGGACGCCGAACACTTCTTCGTCTACCGCGTGCGCGAACCATTCGTCGTCGACTTCAGCGACGGCATTGCCCGAGCTGAAGATCACGTCGATGAACTTGTCGGCATGACGGGCTTTCGCCAGCCAGTGCGAGAAGGCTGTCTCGGTCTTGAAGCCTGCCTTCGTGAGGACATCCAGCACGCGCTGCACGTCGCGCGGGCGCACGAAGATGTCGAAATCCTTCGTCGTCCGCGAGATGCCCGCGTAGTACTGGAAGGCATACGTGCCGCCGACCATGTAAGGAACGCCGCTTCTATTCAGCATCTCCAGGGCGCTGCGGTACAGCTCCGCCTTGTCGGGGGTGGTCAGCAACGAGCTCTCGCTCTCGTACGCCATGGCATGCGCTCCGTTTGCACGATTCTCGCCACCACAACTCAGGCGATCTTGACGACGGGGTTCGCGAGCGGGGGAGTCACGGGCGGGGCGGTCGGCTGCACGTGCTCGTCAACGGGAAGTTCCACTACGAGGTACGGCGGCCGATCGGGATTGGTGCGCGCCAGCAGCGGCATCGCCACGTTGTACACGGGCACGCCGGTCGCCGTGCGTCCCTCGAGCGCGCCGCGGTGGGCGTGGCCGTGGAATACGGCGCTGACACGATATCGGTTGATCGGCTCCTCGAGACGGCTCGAGCCGAGGTACGGAAAGATTTCGGGCGGCTCGCCCTCGACCGTCGCACGCACCGGCGAGTAGTGCAGCAAGACGACGCGCCGATGGGTGCGAAGTCGCGCGAGCGCCGACTCGAGCTTGAGCGACTCGTCGACGGCTTCCTGCACGAACTGCTTGATCGCCTGCTCGCCCCACGGCCCCAAGGCACCGCGCCCGAAGCCGCCGCCGAAGCCTTTCACGCCGGCAAATCCGACACCCTGAAACTCGGTGGCTTCGCCGTCGAGGACGGTCACGCCGGCATCGGTGAGGACCCTGCGAATCTCGTCCTGCTGGCCGCTCTCGTAGTCGTGGTTGCCGAGGACCGCAATGATGGGGATCTTCACCGCGGTGCTCAGCTCGCGCGCGAGGATACGGGCCTCGTCCGGCAGTCCATATTCGGTGAAGTCACCGCACACCACCAGCACGTCCGCGGTGCTGCTGATCTGGGTGAACAACGCCTGGAACGCTCCGTGGGACGTTTTCGAGACGTGGATGTCGCCCATCGCGGCAATCCGCAGATGGGTTCGAGGCAAAGTCATCCGTTCGGGCATGCGCCTCCGGCAAAGCGGATTCAAGTACCTTGCCGCACTCACTCCCAACTCCCGAAACGAACCTTGGCCGACTCCGCACGAGCCGGCTGACGCCGGCCCCTACGAGTGTCGAGGTCCGGCCGGTGAACGAGTGTAAGGATTCGACCGGCATGCGTAGGGGCCGGCTTCAGCCGGCCCGTGGTGGGAGTAATGCCCGATCCTGTTGAAAATTGGACGTGGGCCCATCCTGTCCAGTTGGGAGCTCTCCCGTCCAGTTGGGAGTTCTACCGAACCTGGCGCTGCGTCCGCTGCTGGGCTCGGGCGTCACGCTCGGCCTGGACTTTCTTCGCCAGCGCCTGCTGCTCCGGGGTCAGGAGGCCGAAGATCTCGGTTTGCAGACGGGCCTGCCGGATCGCCATCTCGGTCTGTGCCTCGACAAGCTCCTGGGTGGCGGACCGGATCAGCTGTTCATAATGGAACGAAAACGATTCATTGTGATCCTCCGGGAAAGCGACCTGCTGACTTATTCGACGACGCCGACGTGCCAGGCGGCAGGCGCGGGTGTGACAAATGGGTGAAACCGTTCAACCCAATCTCCAACTCCCAAGGCGGACCTGAAGGTCCGCCTCTACGAATACGCTCCCCCCTCGTAGAGGCCGGCCTTCAGACCGGCCTTAGGCCGGCCTTCAGGCCGTCCTGCGACCCGTTTCTGGTGGGGCGTTGGAGGTTTGGAAGTTGGGAGTTGGGAGTCGAGGGGTGTCACCATTTCTTCACATCTGCCTCACGCCGCTACGACGGCGGCGGCGCTACACTGGCGCCTGATGGAG
>DATDHP010000204.1:0-10780 GCA_036521515.1 Vicinamibacterales bacterium | reverse complement strand
AGATACGTGAGCAACGCCGCCATCGATGCCCTGCGGCCGTTTGTCAGTGCCTGGGACGGCCGGCCGGGGTCGCCGGGCCCGTATTACCGGTCGTGGGAGTCCACGACGGCGCGTCGCTCGCCGGGAACGATTCCTGTGAGGCCTCGTTCACCGGATCGGCAACCTTCATCCGCGACGGCCACACGGCGCGTAGCCGCCCCCGTCGGACCTGCCGCTGGTCGGCGCCCGCCGCCGCCCACCACGCGAGCGCGCTGCCGCCGAGCACGAGCAACAGCCCGGGCCACGATCGGCGGCGAAAACCGGTGACCAGGAACGCGCCCGCCATCACGGCGACGAGCCAGCGCTCCGAATCCCACTCCATCCGGTCGTCAGCGCGATCCCAGATGCTCGGCTCGCTGCGGTGCTGGACGAGGTTCAATGCCATATCGAGATCCTCCGCGGCACGAGGTGCAACTGGTGTGCCTCGCCAGCTTGCAGTGTCGTAATGCGCAGATTGAGGAGTGATGGCTTTCCCTACAGGCGCCCGTCAGCGCCACTACACCCGAAGCGCGATCAACAGACGAAAAGACTGGTGACGTCACGAACGGCTGGGGCGAGATCTCGCGAGATCAGCAGCAATTCCGGGCGGTGCACAACTCATCCACCAGGGGCTCTACCGTGGCACCTCCCTTGCTCGATCAGAGCCAACCACGACTCACTTTCGGAAACAACGGGGGGCTCTGAAGGATGGCAGCACAGCATCAGCCGCATGACGAAGTCCTGCGTCGCGTTCAAGGGGAGTACATCGAAATGCCCGGACTCCGCTTGACGACCGCGCAGGCGCAGCGGTTGTGGGGTCTTGACCGCGCTGCGTGCGATGCCCTGCTGGGCGCGTTGGTCGACGCGAGGTTTCTGTTCCGGACGCGTGACGGAGCGTTCGTGCGGTCCGAGTACACCGGGGCCGCAAGGAGTTAAGCGGAGATATTACCTATATACCTGCCAGGCCTGTTGGTGAAAGTCCTGCCTCACGAGCCGTAAGACTGACGGGCCGCAACGTCCTGCCTCGCCAAACCCGGGTGGAGCCTGGCTCCACTCGCGGCCATCTCTGGGTGAGTAGAACGGAGAACGCGCTAACGTTCTCCGTTCTTCGTTTGTACGGGCTCCGCTTCCTCTGCCAGCCAGCGCGCCAGCTTCCGGAACGCCACGCCGCGGTGTGCGACCCTGACCTTCTCTTCCTGCGTCACGTCGGCCAGCGTCGCCTGGTAAGGCGGGTAATAGAAGATCGGGTCGTAGCCAAACCCTCCACTGCCGCTCGGGCCGATGGCAATCTCACCCTCGACCGTTCCGCTGGTCTCGTAAATGACACGGCCATCGCCGACGACGGCAAGCGCGCAGACGAAGCGCGCCGAGCGTGGAGCGCCGCGGCAGTCGGCAAGGCGGCGGTAGATTTCTGCGAACCGTTCAGGATAGGTTGCGTCGTGCCCCAGAAAACGCGCCGACCGGACGCCCGGCTCACCGTCGAGCGCGTCGACGACCAACCCCGAATCTTCCGCCACCGTGAGAACGGGCTCTCCCACGTGCCCGGCGTAGTACAGCGCTTTCAGACGCGCGTTCTCTTCGAACGTCGCGCCGGTTTCCCCGGGCTCCTCGACCGGCGGCAGGTCCGCCAGCCCGAGCAGCGCCACGGGTGCGTCCGCCAGCAGCTCGCGGATCTCCCGCATCTTTCCTGGATTCGTCGTCGCGACCAGCAGCGTGGTCAAGACTTCCCGATGTATTGACCGACAAGGCCGCGCTGAAGGGCGATCAGCTGGCGTATCCCCGTGTCGCCGAGATCGAGCAGGCGGTTGAGCGCTTCGCGGCCGAATGGCAGCGCCTCGGCGGTGCCCTGCAGCTCGATGTACAGGCCCGCTCCTGTCTTCACGACGTTCATGTCCACGTCGGCGCGCGAATCCTCGACGTACGACAGGTCCAGCATCGGTTCGCCTTCGACGATGCCGACGCTGGTAGCCGCGACGAAATCCTGTACGGGCATCGTTCGGATGATGTCCTGCTCCCGCATCTTGTCGAGCGCGAGCACCAGCGCCACGAAGGCGCCGGTAATCGACGCCGTTCGCGTGCCGCCGTCCGCCTGGATCACATCGCAATCGAGCGTGATCGTGCGCTCGCCGAGCTCCTCGAGGCGTGTCACCGCGCGCAGCGACCTGCCGATGAGCCGCTGGATCTCCTGCGTGCGGCCTCCGACCTTGCCGGCCGTCGACTCGCGCTGCGAGCGCGTGGTCGTGGCGCGCGGCAGCATGCCGTATTCCGCGGTGACCCAGCCTTTGCCGGTGTTGCGGCGGAACGGCGGGACGCGATCCTCGACGCTGGCGGTGCAAATCACCTTGGTCTTGCCGGCCTCGACCAGCACGGATCCTTCGGCATGAATCAGGTAATTCGGGGTGATACGAGTGGGTCGGAGCTGTTCGGCGAGCCGGCCGTCAGAGCGCATCGACTCACTTTAATGCAAAACGCACAATGGCCAATGCTCAATACCCACACGGCGCCTGCGATTGGTCAGTGAGCATTGGGCATTGAGCATTTGACATCGCTCACGACGTGGGGTCCTGACGGACGAGCGACTCGTCGCGCTGCAGCGGCCGGCGGAGGTCGACATGTCCAGCGAGCGTGTCCGCTTCCCTGCCGTCAATCAGGATCTGCACACGCTGGATGGCGGGAAGGTTCGCCGTCACGGCATTCACGATTGCGTAAACCGAGAGCAGCTCCGTGAACGATCCACCGGGATGATTGGCCGAGACCTCGCGGCTGAGATCGACGAACGCGTCACCACGCTCCGTCACGTAGAACGCGCGCAGCGTCGTCCCCTGGGGAATCACCGAGACGTGCGGCTCGGGGGCAGGCTCCAGCTGCGCCGCAAGAATCTGGCGCCCCTGCGCAATCGTGCCTTCCTCCAGCGGCACCTCACGCCGGACCGGTACGAGACTCTGGCCGTCAGCGTCCGCGTAATACAGGGTGGCGGTGATGTGGGGGACATCGGCGGTCGCGCTGGTTTCCTCGCCGCCGCCGACGACGGCGATGCGCGGCGTGACCAGGTTCTCGAGGGCGCGCGTGACGCCCCACGAGAGCAGCCCGAGCAGCAGCACGCCAACGACGATCTGGATCCCGCTTCGTCGTGTCACGGCGCAGACTGTCCTTCGAGGTACCCGCGGAAGCGCACGACGGCGTCGTAGACCGCCTGGGCGACGAGAGACTGGTACGCTTCGGCCCGGGCCACCTTTTCCTGCTCGGGATTGGTCAGGTACGCCAGCTCGATGAGCGCGGCCGGCATGTTCGCGCCGACGAGCACCCGCAGCGGCGCCTGCCGCACGGGGCGCGGCCCCATCGTCACGCGGTTGCCCAGCTCTTCCTCCAGCATGCCGGCCAGGACACCTGACGCCTCCACATGCCGCGCCTGGGCGAGATCCCACTGGATGACCTCGAGCTCTCGTGTGGCGCCGCCAAGGACCGGCAGGGACACGGCTTCAGCCTCGGCGGCTCTCCGCGCATCTTCACCCTCGCGATCGAGGCGGAGGTGAAACACCTCGGCGCCGGCGACGGCCGGCGACGGCGCCGCGTTGGCGTGCAGGCTCAGGAACAGGTCCGCCTTGCTGTTGTTGGCCAGGGCGGCGCGTTCGTCCGCGCCGACGGCGCGATCGTCGTCGCGCGTGAGAATGACGCGCACGCCCAGCCGCGCTTCGATCAAGCCGCGGAGCCGGCGCGCGACCTCGATGGTGATGGCTTTCTCCTGAGTCCCTGACGGCCCTCGCGCCCCGACATCCTCCCCACCGTGCCCCGGATCGATCACGATCGTCTGAAGGGTCGGACGGGGGGACGTGACCAGCACGGGGGGTGCCGCCGACGGCGCCGGCGGCGGGGGAGGCGCCGCCGCAGTTTCAACCGGCGCGTTGGAAGGCACCTCGATCAGCACGCGCGTGATGTTGTCCGCGGTCGTCTGGACGACACGCGGCGTGCCGGCCCGCGCGTTCAGGACGAGTGCAACGGCTGCGGGCTGATCGCCCGCCCGGATCTGATCGACCAGGCCGGCGCCCGTCGGCGGCACCGACAGGTCGAGGGCATCGGCGTCGATGCGGAGCAGCACACGTCCCGCCTCGGTGGCCACGCTCACGGACGAGGCGGGGACGATCTCGACGCTGGCCCGTGTCGGCGGGCCGGGCGCCTCGATACGTGTCCCGACCTGAGGGACGCGCACGTCACCCACGATCAGGAGACGCGAGTTACGGCGGAGCTCGATGCGCTGATCGTAGATGGGCGCCAGCGCGCGCGTCAGGAACTCGACGGGCACCAGCCAGCGCCGCCCGGACCGTACGACGGGGGACGGCAAGGTGATCACGCGGCCGCTGACCGACGCCATGGGCTGATCCGCGGACATCACAATCGTCCGGCCGCGGTAGGCGATGGTCAGGCCGCCGGCCAGGGCGTCCTCGCGCACACCGACGCCAAAGAGCGACGCCACGTCGTCGAGTGCGATGAGCTCCTGCCCGCTCAGCGTCGTGGTCGGAACCGGGCGACGCCCGTCACGGGAGATGAGCGTCAGCGGAGACGCGGAAGGCGTGCCTTGTGCCTGCAGCAGGGCCAGGAGCACGAACACGGCTACGGCAGAGGCGGCTGTCCACCTCAACTGATGCGACGGGGCACGGAGACACGGAGACACGGAGGAAACCTTCTCATCGTCTCCGTGCCTCCGTGCCTGGCACCCCACCGCGCAAGCGTGCGCGGCGGGGACCCCGCTCTCCGTGGCTTGTCTTGGTGGATGCAACGCCTTCATCATACGCCGCCAACGAGTACATCATGGAAGGCGTGGACAACGCGCCGACCCTCCGGTCGCTGATCGCCGGACTGATCGTCCTCTCCGCGGCGTTCTGGGTGCTCGAGCGGTGGCGGCCATCGCTCCGCGGCCAGCGCCGGCCCGCCGGCGACACGCGCCTCGACATCGCCTACTGGTTCTTCACGCCGCTCGTCACGCGCGCCGTGACGCGGATCTCGCTGGCCGTCGTGTTCGGCCTCATCGCCGTGTCCCAGGGCGTGAGCCTCGATGAGCTCCAGCGCGTGGCCGCGGCCCGACGGACGTGGGTGTCGTCACTTTCCCTTGCTGTTCAGATTCCGCTGATCCTGCTGCTCGGCGATCTGCTGGCCTACTGGAGCCACCGCCTTTTTCACGGGCGGTGGCTCTGGCCGTTTCACGCCGTTCACCACTCCTCGCGCAGCGTGGACTGGCTCTCGTCCGTGCGTCTGCATCCTGTGAACGACGCCGCCTCGCGCCTCGCGCAGGTCGTGCCCTTGTACTGGCTCGGGTTCAACGGAGCGGCGCTTGCCGCATTCATGCCCTTCCTGACCTTTTACGCGCTGCTCCTGCACGCCAACGTGAGCTGGAGCTACGGGCGCCTGCGATACGTCATTGCGAGTCCAACCTTCCACCGGTGGCATCACACGACCGAGGCCGAGGGGCTGGACAAGAACTTCGCCGGCATCTTCCCCTTCATCGACCTGGCGTTCGGCACGTTCTACATGCCGGCGAACCGCCAGCCGCAGCGCTTCGGCATCGTGAATGACCCTGTGCCGACCGGATTGCTGGCACAGTTGCGATACCCGTTTCGCGCAGCGCAGTAGAGCTGTCAGGGTTCCTCGTCGAGATCCTCGTCGCCGAGTATTGGTTCTTCCTCGCCCATGTCTTCGCTGCCCCCCATCAACTCCTCGCCGCCGGTCGTCATTTCTTCTTCCTCGCGGGGGCGCGGCGTCGCGCCACCAGGGCGGCGCACCGTGGTGCCTGCGGCGGTACCGGCCGCAGCGGCGCCAGCAGCGGCAGTCCCGGCGGCAACACCGGCCGCGGATCGGCTGCGCGCGGCGCTCCGGCGCGGCTTGCTGCTCTTGCGCGCCGAGGCCGCGCTCTTCTTTCGCGACCCACCGCCCGCGCGAGCGCTGCTCTTCCGCGATCCGCTCTTCCGCGATCCAGCGGCGCTCTTGCGGCTCCCGGCCGCGCGCTTGCGGGCGCCGCTGCTCTTGCTCTTGCGGGCGCCGCTGCTGCTCTTCCGCGCGCTGCTCTTTCGGCTCTTCCGTGCCCCCCCGCCTTTTCGCTTCCGCGACGAGCTCTCGTCGGCTTCGGATCGTTCCTGGTCCCCGGCGCGCGCGGCGATCTCTTCCGCGCGTTCGCTGCCCACACCGCGCTGCCGTTCCGACTCGTTGATCCGCTCGTCCTGCCGCGCGCGCTTGCTTCCTGGCCTGACGCCACGTGGTGGCATACGCCTCCTTTCGCGAGCGGATCCGCTCGCGCCCGCAGCACCGAAGCAATATCAACGCCACTGACGCTCCGTGCTGGCAGCCTGACATCATACGGGATCTTGCGCCGCGCGGCGTGATGAACGCGACATGTCCAGCGACGCCCCACATCACCGATCGCGTCACGCCTCGGATGCGCACATCGCGTCTCACGGCAAAGGAATCGTGTGATTATGTGGCCGATGGCCCGCAGGCCGACCTCGCGCCACGGAGCACCCCCGCCCGAACGTCCGCCCGCGCAGGCACCAGGCGAACGCGCGGCCGCGCGGGCGCCGAAGGGGCACCCGATGGCGGCGGCCAGGGTCCCCGTCGTTGGTCGGGTGCCCAGGGAGCACCGCGCCGGCCAGCCCTCGAATCCTCGCAGGCCACGACTGGTCCGCGACGTCGATGGCGGCCACTTGCACGACCTGTTCGCCGTCTTCCCCGATCTCCCGTGGCCTCGCCACGCGGCCGGGAATTTCAGCCGAAAACGCACAATCAGGGAGCGGCGTACGGCACCGCGTGCGCCGAAGGCCGGAGTGCGCTAAGCTTCGCGGATATGTCGTCCGGTGCGCTGCCCCTCGATGTGACGATGGTCATCCCCGA
This sequence comes from Vicinamibacterales bacterium, assembly GCA_036521515.1. Taxonomy (GTDB): domain Bacteria; phylum Acidobacteriota; class Vicinamibacteria; order Vicinamibacterales; family UBA2999; genus Gp6-AA40. The sequence goes on along the minus strand of DATDHP010000204.1, from coordinate 3,886 downwards.
CCCTTCGACGTCGCTCGAGGTCGTCCCGAGCCGTGTCGCGAGCGAGGGCGGGGATGAGCAGGGTGGCCAGGGCAGCCGGACGATCGCGGAGGACACCGTGAGATCCTTGTTGCTCGTCCTGTTCCTCGGGGCGGCCGCTGCGGTCAGCCCTCTTTCTGCGCATCACTCTTTCGCGGCGCACTATTTCGAAGAGCAATCCGTCACGATCCAGGGCGAGCTGGTCGAGTTCGAATATCGGAGTCCGCACGCGTGGGTCCATGTCATGGCGCCCGACGAGCGCGGAACCATGCGGCGCTACGGCGCCGAGTGGCAGAACCCGAATCGGCTCATGCAGCAGGGCATCACCAAGGACACATTGAAGCCCGGCGACCGCCTCGTCGTAATCGGCAGCCCGGGGCGCACTGCAGGCGAATACAAAATGCACCTCAAAGGCATCGAACGGCCGGCTGATGGCTGGACGTGGCGGGGAGGCCGGAAGTAGGGCGGGTCAGGCAGGTGGGGCGGGTTGGGCTGGTGGGCGGTCGGGGACGCCGGCGGCTGGTGGCCGCAGGTCAGAACGTCGGCTCGTCTGGTTGTGACAATTGCGTAGGACCTTGCGTGCAGGGCCACGCTTCTGTAGCAATTCGCACTGCTACGGTGTGATTTCTCCAATGTTTTCGTGTGGCCCGGCAGTTGCTACTCGGTTGCCCATGCATTCAACAGCCCTTGTCAGTCGTATCCGGAGCGAGTTCATCGAGATGCCGGGCCTCCAACTGACGCTGCCGCAGGCGTCGCGGCTCTGGGGGCTGGAGCCGCGCGCCTGCCATGATGTCATCGAGGCGCTGGTGGCGTGCGCGTTCCTGCGGTGGACGCCGCGCGGCACGATCGTGCGCGCGGAAGGGGGCTTTCAGCGCCCGTCGGACGGGATGGGATACTGAATCCGACACTTCTGTTCGTCCAGCCGGGAGGGACGACACCCCTGTCTGTCAGGTATCCGGCCGGCCCGCTGTTTTCGACCCGACAAACAACGTCATGGCTGGCGAGCGCCACATTCGGGTCGCGATCGGACGCGACTACGCGGACGTCCCTGCTCAGAAAATAGCGCCCGAGGCGCAACATCTAGTCATAGCGAGCGGCGGACACCACAAGACCTATTTCCATGCGACGGGGTGAGCGCCGCTCATGACGACTCCGTGGCTGGTGGCGAAGGCATTCCGCTACTGCGAGCGTGCCGGCGTGGCGAGCCGCGCTCGCGTTGTTTCGAGCGTGAAGGTCAGCGACTCGCGTGGGATGCTGGTGACGAACGGTCCGACGAGCCATCCGAGGCCGACAGGGATGCCGCGGGTGAGCGTGATCGACTCGCACTCCAGGTAGACGCCGTTATCACGCTCCAGGAACCGCCAGTAGGTGTTGAGCCGCCACAGATACCCGCCATCCCGTCCCACCGGCTTCTCGCGTTCGGCCGGCGTGCCGGGCTCCTCGACTTCTGCAATCCGGGTACTGACGATGCGGCTGCGCGTGCGGTCCGGCCCGTCGCGCGTGAAGCGTGCCTCGTGCTCGCTGTTCACCACCACGGTGATGACCTTCTTCATCATGAAGCGCAGATAGACCTTGAAGGCGTTACCGTCACGGGCGAGCAGCCGCGAGCGCGCGACGGTCGGCCTGTAGACCTCGGCGTGGCGGTCGTAGTCCTGGAGGAGGGCGACGGCCTGGTCGAGCGTCGCGCCGGGCACGAACACGACGCCGACCCAGTGGTGAATGAGCCCGCCCGGTACGTCGATTTCCCTGCCTTGTTCGCGGGTGACGAGCGGCTCGATGAACATTCCGCCGCGCGGACGCGTTGCAAGGCTGTCATAGCTCTCGCCAGCCATGCGTTGTTCCGTCAGCCGGACGTAGCGGTCGAACGCGGCCACCGTTTCGGGCCGCAGGTCGGCCGCGTGCACCGGGCTGACGCCCGCGTGCCATGCGAGGACCATCGCTGCTGCCAGGCGCTTCATCCGTTTCAGCACCCCTCCATCTTATTAAGGTGCAGAGGAAACACGAACAGGCTCACCTCTGCAGGTGTCAGCCCTTCCGGCCAAAGCCGGAAGCCACACTTCACGAATGCCAATCACGGGATCACGAATCACGAATCACGAATGATCGCGGTAGCCGGCGCGCTCGAGCAGGCGGCGGAGTTCCTGGTAGTGTGAACCGTGCCAGTAGATCTGCTCGCACCCGGGGCAGCGGCGGAACTCCCGGAACTCCGCCCGCGTGCGGGGGAGCAGGCGATTCGCGATGGCGTCGGCCTCTGCCGCGACGAGACGCGTGTTGCAGCGGAGGCAGCGAGCAAACGGCTCCATCTGCCCGACGAGGTCGAACCGCTCCAGCACCTCGGCCAGTTGTCGCTCCGGGTCGGTGTGCCGGACCCAGTACCCATGCCGGACAACGCTTCGCTTGAGCAGCGCGACGTCGCGCGTGAGCACCACGCGTTGCTCGCGGGCGGCGGTGTTGGCGAGATCGGCGTCCTCGCCCACCGTCACCGCGTCGAAGCCCGCCAGGCGGAGCAGCGACACGAGCTTCCCGAGATGCGCGTCGACCGCGAAGCGGACGGGATGGAGCGGGGCGGCGTCCACGCGCCGAACGTCCCCGATATCCAGCGACCTGAACGCGGGGTAGACCGAGACGTCGTCCCCGTCACGGAGCCGGGCGGCGAAGTCTTCCGCGGCGCCGTTGATCAGGATCACGCCGACTTCCGGGTGCGGGACCCCAAGCGCTTCAATCGCGTCCTTCACCGAGGTGACGTGCCGCAACACGTGGACGAATCGCCGTCCGCGGCGGGCCGACGCGAGGAAGTCGTTCAGCTGCGCATAGAAACGAAAGGACACTTCATGCATCTGCAATCTTCAATTTTCAATCTAATCATCGATGTGATCATCGAGATTGAAGATCTGAAGATTGAAGATTGAAAATGTTCCACCCTCCGGAACCGTTACGTCAGGTTCAGGCTCGTCACCAGAACGAGGCGACCATCAATTTTCGAGGGGAAGGAGCGTGCAGCGCCGGGCACTCCGGACCGGCACAGAAGGTGCTCGAGTGGTGGGCATGGCACCAGAGGTTTGGCTCTACACCAACGACGGGGCGACCTTCCGCACTGTCCAGCGTCGGACGGAAGCCGGGACCGAAGTGCTGGTCTTCGGTTCGGCCGGCGAGCGGGCGCACGAGACCTTCGTGACGACGGCCGACGCCGCTGCGTTCAGGCTCGCCGTCGAGGCTCGCATCCTGCGGAACGGCTTCGCGCTTGCGCGCGGCCCCGCTGGCGCGCCATAGCACGCGCGCCCGGGCGGCCTGCGCTGTGGGTGGAGACCTACGAGACGCAGCTGACCGACAATCCGCTCCGACGGGCGGCTCCAGGCTCTTGTCGCGCGCCTCGGTCTGGTGCGATTTTTGTGGGGCGAGCCTTGACGGCTCGCCACGCGGACCGTTAAGGTCCGCGCCACGTCAGCAATTCAAGTACGCTCTGGTCCTAGGTCGGCCTGCGCAGCGTGGAAACGATCAACACCCGCGCACCATCACTCGCCGCGCACAGAAGAAAGCCCGCGGAGACGCGGCATCGAGCGCCGTTCCGTCGTAGTCACCCCAGACATCCGCTACGCGGAACCCGAAGTCCGCCAGCATCACCTCGAAGTCGCGCGGTTCGAACAGGCGCACGCGCGCGGCGTTCAGGAAGTCGAGCACGAGCCACCCGCCCAGGGCAGTCACGCGCGACACCTCCTTCAGCACCTCCGCGTGGTGCGAGTTCTCGCGGAAGCAGCCGAAGCTCATGAACAGGTTGACCACCAGCGTGAAGGCCGCGTCCCGGAACGGCAGGCGGCGCATGTCCGCACGAACCAGCGGCGTGCCAGGCAAGCTGGTCCGGGCCGCGTCG
>DATDHP010000203.1:0-19353 GCA_036521515.1 Vicinamibacterales bacterium | reverse complement strand
GGCCAGCACCCACATCACGCCCATCATGACGAGCGCCGCCAGCGCGGCCAGCGCGGAGGACACCTCAATCGGCCTCCGCAGCGCCGGCGCAAGCGTGGTCTCGTCCGCGAAGCCCCAGACGTAGGCGGCCATCAGGATCAGCACCGTGATGAAGTCGATCACGCGCTCCATGACGACCGTGGCGAACGTCGCGGGCGTGCTCAATCCCTCCTGGCGCGCCAGCAGGTACGGACGCAGGAGGTCGCCCGCCCTGGCCGGGAGCAGGGAGAGCGCCGCGAACCCTATCACCGTCGTGCGGAAGGCCGTGCGGAACCGCGTCCGGCCGATCGGCGCGAGGAGATACTGCCAGCGCACCGTGCGCATCCAGAACGTCACCCCGACCAGCGCCGTTGCGGCGATCACCAGCTCCGGCCGCGCGCGGCTGACCTGCGCCCACACATCGCCGGGGTTCGCACGGCTGAAGAACCACGCGAGCAGGGCAATCGCCAGAAGCGACACCACTGCCGTTCGAATCGTCATCGAGCCTACACAATATATCAGGCTCGGATCGAGCGACGGCCGGTACTATTGGGTACGGTTGCGGCCCCTGTAAGGTCCCTGTAAAATCTCACTCCCTGAAACTTCGACTCTGCTCAGTGTCGCCCCGGGCCCTGTCGAGGCGAGCACGGTCGAGGGACTGGATACCGCGTTGCCTCTCGCACCCCCCCTGCTCCATACGCGTCTGAACGGCATCGATCCGCATCGGCAAGGCAAGGTGCGGGATATCTACGATGTTGGCGACGCGCTGCTGTTCGTGGCGACCGACCGCATCTCCGCCTTCGACTACGTCCTCGGCTCGGGCATTCCCGACAAGGGCAAGGTGCTTACGCAACTGTCGGCGTTCTGGTTCGACCGCACGCGGCACATCGTGCCGAACCACGTGATCGCGTCCGATGTCCGCGACTTTCCACCCGATCTGCGGCGGCAGGCCCAGGCGCTCGACGGCCGGGCCATGCTCGTCCGCAAGACCACCCCCGTGCTGATCGAGTGCGTGGCGCGTGGTTACCTGTCGGGATCCGGCTGGAAGGACTACCAGGCGTCCGGGGCGGTGTGCGGTGTGTCGCTCCCCGCGGGGCTGCGCGAATCCGATCGCCTGCCCGAGCCGATCTTCACGCCCGCCACGAAGGCCGCGACCGGCCACGACGTGAACATCAGCGAAGGGGAGGCCGGACGTCTCGTGGGCGCCGGGCTCGTGGCAGCGCTGCGCGATCTCACGCTGACGGTGTACGCGTGCGGGGCCGCGCACGCCGAGAGCCGCGGCATCATCCTGGCGGACACGAAATTCGAGTTCGGTCTGACCGACACGGGCGAAATTCTCCTGATCGACGAGGTGATGACGCCCGATTCGTCACGCTACTGGCCGCTCGACGAGTACAGCCCCGGCCGCCCACAGCCGAGCTTCGACAAGCAGTTCGTGCGCGACTACCTGGAGCAGATCCGCTGGGACAAGCAACCGCCCGTGCCGTCGTTGCCCGACGACGTCGTGCGCCGCACGCGCGAGAAGTACATCGAGGCGCACCGACGCCTCACCGGGAGCGACCTCAGGTGATGGCCTTGCGCGAACAACTGGATCGGTTGATCGACGAGATGGTCAGCAAGGGCATTCATCTCGAGGACGCGCAGCGCGAGTTCGAGAAGCGCTTCATCGCCCACGTGCTGGCGAAAGCCGACGGCCACCTGTGCAAGGCGGCCGAACTGCTCGGTATGCACCGCAACACCCTGAGCCGCAAGCTCACCGAGCACCGGTTGCGCCGCCGCCCGGCTTGACACACGATTTTTCTCATAATTACAATTAGCAGTCGCGCAGGTGGAGTGCTAACGGCTCCATGCGGGCGCGGAATTTCCCAAGGGTTTCCGGGGCTTCTGCCCCGTCCCAGGCGGACTCACGGTTCGCCGCTACACCAGACAGCTGGAGTCGAAGACATATGAAAGTCAGACCGCTACACGACCGCATCATCGTTCAGCGCATCGAGGAGGGTGAGCAGAAGATTGGCGGCATCATCATCCCCGACAGCGCCAAGGAAAAGCCGCAGCAGGGCAAGATCATCGCCGTCGGCTCGGGCAAGGTCAAGGAGGACGGCAAGCGCATTCCGCTCGACGTCAAGGACACCGATACCATCCTCTTCGGCAAGTACTCGGGCCAGGAAATCAAGATCGACGGCGAGGACTACCTGATCATGCGCGAGGACGAAGTGCTCGCGGTTCTCGAGAGCAAGTAGGAGCAAAGGCACATGGCAAAGCAGATCACATACGGCGAGGAATCGCGTCAGGCCATCCTGCGCGGGGTCAATCAGCTGGCCAACGCGGTGAAGGTCACCCTCGGGCCCAAGGGACGCAACGTCGTCCTCGACAAGAAATTCGGCTCGCCAACCATCACCAAGGACGGCGTGACGGTGGCCAAGGAGATCGACCTGAAGGATCCGCTCGAGAACATGGGCGCGCAGATGGTCCGCGAAGTCGCCAGCAAGACCTCCGACACCGCGGGCGACGGCACGACGACGGCGACGGTGCTGGCGCAGGCGATCTATCGCGAGGGCGCGAAGAACGTCGTCGCCGGCGCCAACCCGATGGAGTTGAAGCGCGGCATCGAGAAGGCCGTCGAGGTCGTGGTCGATGAGATCAAGAAGATGGCCCGCCCCGTCTCCGGCAACATGGTGGCGCAGGTCGGCATGATCTCGGCGAACAGCGACGAACAGATCGGCAAGATCATCGCCGATGCGATGGACAAGGTCGGCAAGGACGGCGTCATCACGGTCGAGGAAGCCAAGACGCTCGAGACGTCGCTCGAGGTCGTCGAGGGCATGCAGTTCGACCGCGGCTACCTGTCGGCGTACTTCGTGACCGATGCCGAGCGCATGGAGGTGGTGCTCGAGAACCCGGTCATCCTGATCCACGAGAAGAAGATCAGCTCGATGAAGGACCTGCTGCCGGTGCTCGAGCAGGTGGCCCGGCTCGGTCGTCCGCTGCTCATTGTCGCGGAGGACATCGAGGGCGAGGCGCTGGCCACGCTGGTCGTCAACAAGCTGCGCGGCACGCTGCAGGCGGCGGCCGTCAAGGCCCCGGGGTTTGGCGACCGCCGCAAGAACATGCTCGAGGACATCGCGATTCTCACCGGCGGCCGCGCCATCACCGAGGACCTCGGCATCAAGCTCGAGAACATCAAGCTCGAGGACCTGGGCAAGGCCAAGAAGGTGACGATCGACAAGGACAACACGACGATCGTCGAGGGCTCCGGCACGCCGCAGGCGATCGAGGGCCGCGTGAAGCAGATCCGCGCGCAGATCGAGGACACCACCTCGGACTACGATCGGGAGAAGCTGCAGGAACGGCTCGCCAAGCTGGTCGGCGGCGTCGCCGTCATCAAGGTTGGTGCGGCCACCGAGACCGAGATGAAGGAGAAGAAGGCGCGCGTCGAGGACGCGATGCACGCCACGAAGGCGGCAGTCGAGGAGGGCATTGTCCCGGGCGGCGGCGTCGCGCTGCTGCGCGGCGGCAGGGCGCTCGAGAAACTGAAGCTCGAGGGCGATCAGCGGGTCGGCGTCGACATCATCCGGCGCGCCCTCGAGGAGCCGATGCGCCACATCGCCGGCAACGCCGGCGCCGAAGGCTCGATCGTCGTACAGAAGATCAAGGAATCGAAGAACGCGGACGAAGGGTTCAATGCCGCGACCGAAACCTACGAGGACCTCGTCAAGGCGGGCGTCATCGATCCGGCCAAGGTGGTCCGCAGCGCGCTTCAGAACGCTTCGTCGATCGCGTCGCTGCTGCTGACGACCGAAGCCCTCGTCTCCGAGATTCCCGAGGAGAAGAAGGACTCGCCGGCGATGCCGGGCGGTGGCGGCATGGGCGGGATGTACTGATTCGTGATTGGCGATTCGTGATTCGTGATTTCGAAATCACGATTCACAAATCACGATTCACGAATGAAGAGGGCGGGTCCTCGCGGACCCGCCTTTTGTTTTGGCCTTCGTAGAGGCGGGCCTTCGGGCCCGCCTCTACCTGGGCCCGGAGCCCGTTCTCCCTATCGAACAGCCCGCCGGCCGTCAGCGGGCGCCGTCGCTCCCGCGCTGCGACCGTCCTCATCGCTGGCAACCGCGGGTGGCCAGAAGGTCCACATCGTCTCGCGCAGCACGTCCCGATCGGCGAAGCCCGCCCCGTTGTGACCTCCGCCGGTCTCCACCATGCGCTTCGGCGCCCTGATCTTTGCGAACAGATCGCGCGCCGCCTGCAACGGAATCAGCCGATCGGTGGCGGAGTGGAATACCACGACCGGAACGCCGATGCGGCCGACTTTCGCGCTCGAGTCGAACCGGTTCGCGGCGAGGTACTGCACAGGCACCCACGGGTAGATGCGGCCGGCAGTCATCGGCACCGAATCGATCGGGCTGAACAGCGCGACGCCCGCCGACGCCACGCGCGTGGCGAGCTCCACGGCGACCGCGGATCCGAGCGACTGCCCGGCAAGAATGATACGGGTGGGTGAGACACCAGCGCGAGTCAGGTAACCGTAGGCCGCGAACGCATCTTCGTACAAGCCGGTCTCGGTCGAAATGCCACCGCTGCGGCCGTACCCGCGATAGTCGAACGACAGGACGTCGTAACCGAGACTCTGGAACGTCCGCAACTGGTCCTGCACGCGTGGCCGGCGCAATGAACCGGCGTTGCCCTGAAAGTAGATAACCCAGTCGCGCGGCGTCGGATCATCCGCAGCCAGCATCACGGCATCGAGGGGTATGCCATCGGTCGTTCTGAGCCGGAGCGATGTGAACCCCGGGTCGAGCACACGTCCCGGCCGACGGCTGAACTCCGAGCGGAAGACGAGTCGAGGCTCGTTGAGCCACAAGTAACCGACGGCGCCCGTCCAGACGAGCAGACAGAGGAGCGCGACGGCCGCCGCCGCTTTGTACACGAACCGCACAGGAGAAGTGTACATGGGTTCGGGACGAAGCGGCCGCACGATCGCGCGGGCGCCCGGGACACCGTCCTCTCGATCGGGCTCGCCTTCGTCCTTTGATTGTGGCGTTAGTCTTGGGCGCTCTCGAGCGAAGCGCTTCAGCGCAGCGTGAACTCGATCTCGAAGCTCACGATCACGGACACCGGCTGACCGAACCGTGTGCCCGGCGCGAAACGGAACTGCTTCGCCGCCTTGATCGCTTCGTCATCCAGGCCGAAGACTGCATCGAGGGAACGAAGCACGCGGACATCGCCGACCGTCCCGTCAGCCAGGACGATGCCCTCGAGCCGGACGATGCCCTGCACCTTGGCACGCATCGCCTCGGACGTATAGTTCGGGCGGACGCTGCGCAACAGACGCGGCGACTCGACGCCGCTGCCGATGCGATAGACCCCGCCGCCAGTCCCCCCTCCGCTGCCTTCGCCGAGACCCGACCCCTGCCCGGCGCCGGCGCCGGTCCCCGATCCAGACCCGGTCGACACGCTGTCGGACGCGGCATCCGATTCGATGACACCGGGCACAGTCGTGGTTCCCGCGGCCATGGCTATCGCCGGGATGTTCATTTGGGGCTCGAGCGGCGGTGGCTCGTCGACCTTTGGTGGCTCGACCGGCGTGGGTTCGGGCGGTTTGACGGCAGGAACCGTAATCTTGTCCGGCCCTGGCATTTCGGCCTTTTTCGGCGGCTCGGGTCGGCTGTTGCCGCCGCCGCCGCCGCCGCCCGGACCGGGATCGGTCAACCAGACGATGTCCCTGTTGACGACGTCGGGCAGAATGGCTTCGCCCGTCCGTTCAGGCAGGAAGTTGGCGATGAGGAGCGCGATCGCCACAAACGCCACATGGCTCAGGACTGACGCGCCAAGCGCACCGCCGAGCCGCTTTTCCTGCTGTTCGAACAGGAAGCGGACCTCGACCGGGCCATCCCCCTCGGGGCGGACGGACAGATGGTCCGAAGACGCCACCCGCTTGGACGTTGACTGCTGAGTCGTGGTCGACATTACCGCCGCTGAATGGGTTGGCTCATTGTCCCCGAGCGCGCCCGGTCTCGCAACTGCAAAACGGGTACCTCAGCTGGATCTCCGGCCACGAGCGTCCTTTTCTTTCAATAAGATGCGCGAGTCTTCCAATTGGCCGTCGCGCTCACGAAATATTACGTCAGCCGTTCGCGTTCCGGCGAGCCTCGGCGCCGCTATTCCGTCCAGACCCCCACGGCAAGGTGACGTCCCCCGTTTCGAACCAGCACGTCGCGCACTGCGTCGACGGCTGTCGCATCCACGTGCACGCCGACCAGCACGTCCCCCTGGTGAATGCGATCAACCCACTGCTGTGCATTCGCGTGATCGAGTCCTGCTCGCTCGAGCGTCCGCTTGAGCCCGCCCCCGAGGTGGCCAGCCGCCTCACCCAAACCGGCCGCGAGTGGGCCGTCGGCGACGATGGGACCGATACCGGGCATGACGAGCGCGATTGCCGCCAGGAGGTGGGCGCCCAGTTCCCCCAATCGCCCGGCGGGCCGGGAATCTTCGATCTCGGATCCCGGCGATCCGCCCGATTGCTGCGCCAGCGCCCCCTCGTCATCGTGCGTGCGCGCGACGATGGAGATCGCTTCGCGGGGAATGCCGAGGCCACGAAGCTCGCGACCCGCTGATGCGGCCGCCGTCGCATCGGCGAACAGCGCGAGGACGAGAGGGTGGGACACTGGGCGCTACTCTAATGCAAAATGCAAAATGCGAAATGCTCAATGCAAAAGACATTTGTGATTTTTTGCATTTTGCATTTTGCATTGCAGCATCAGTTCGTCGTGTATCCATCCCGTGCGCGCACGCGCATCCCCGGCTTGGCATTCTCGAGGACGACGCGGATCGATCGCCACTCCCGTACGCCGGGCTCGATGGCGTCGCTCGGCGTGTATCCGAGCAGATACTGGTACCTCAGCTCACGCGCAATCGTGGCGAGCGTTTTCTCCAGCTCCTTCACGTCGCGCAGGAGGAACGAGCGTCCCCCGGTCACGGAGGCGAGCTCCGCCATCAGCGGCGGACGCTCGCGCCCGAACGCGATGGGGTACACCAGCGCGTTGCTGCGCCGCGCGCGCGCGATCACCTCCGCGGCGGTCGCCGTGCTATAGCGATCGGCGCCATCGGAGAAGACGATCAGCGCCTGCCGCCCGGACTCTGGCTCGAGGCGATCGAGCGCCGCGATGATCGCATCGTGCAGTGCCGTCGTGCTCCACGGATCCAGAGAGTCGATGGCTCGCGCCTGCGTGAATCGATCGGTCGAGAGCGGCGCGATCACCTCGGCCTCGCTGCTGATCGCCACGACCATCGACCGATCGCCCGGCTTCAGCTCGCGAAGGAACGACTGCGCGGCGCGCTTGGCCAGGCGCAGCCGGTCGCCGGCCATGCTCCAGCTCCGATCGACGCCGAGCGCGACGGTCAGCGGGAACTCGCCAGCGGCGAACGCGGACACATCCTGCGGCTGGCCGTCCTCGAGGACCTCGAAGTCCTCCCGATCGAGGCCGGTCACCAGTTCACCGTTCGCGTCGGTCACGGTGGCGTAGACCTCGACGAGCTGGACGCGCGAGGAAAACTGCCCGGCCTGTTCCTGGGCGGCGATGCTGCACGTCCCCAGCAGCGCGGCGGCTGCGATCCAGAGCTTTTTCATGGCCCTCTCGACCCCTGGCCGAGGTTGTTCAAAAGCCGTTCCGGATTGCGCGGCCATGGTACACTGGCTCCCTTGAGGTGAATATGGGTCGCCTAGGTATTCCAGAGCTTCTGATCATCCTCACGATCATCATCCTGATTTTCGGGGCGAACCGCCTGCCGGAAATCGGGCGCGGGATCGGCAAGGGGATCAAGAACTTCAAGAGCGCGACGAAGGAAAACCCGGAAGCGGAAGAGAAGTCCTAGGACCGCTTCCTCCCCGCCTGCCTTTCGCGCCGGCCCGGCCGGCGGGCGCGCCGTTGTTCGCGCTTGGGCCTCACCTTGCTGCGCACCGGCCCGCGCGGCCGCTCTTCTCTTCGCACCGTCTCGAGGATGTCCACAAGGCCCAGGTCGACCTGGCGGCGCTCCATGTCCACACGGACGACCTGTACTCGGACCTTGTCCCCCAACCGGTACACTTTCTTCGTGTTCTCGCCTCGCAGAACGTGCTGCTGCTCGACGAAGCGATAGTAGTCGTCAGCCATGCTCGAGATATGGACCAGCCCCTCGACGTAGTGCTCGACCAGCTCGATGAACAGGCCAAACGGCGCGACCCCGGTGATGTAGCCCTCGTATTCGTCGCCGACCTTGTCCGCCATGAAGCGGACCTTCTTCCACTGCAACAGCTCGCGCTCCGCTTCGTCGGCGCGCCGCTCCATCTCTGACGTGTGGCGCGCCACCTCGGGGAGGTCGTCCACGAGCTCATCGCGGCGCGCACCCGCCATCTCCCCGTGCCTCGATTCGCGCAGCATCCGGTGCACGACGAGGTCGGGATAGCGCCGGATCGGCGAGGTGAAGTGCGTGTAGTGCCCGGCCGCCAGGCCGAAGTGCCCGAGGCTTGCCGGGTCGTACCGCGCTTTCTGCATCGTGCGCAGCATCAGCGCCGCAACCGGCCGCTCCTCGGGCGTGCCCTTGATCCGGTCGATCAGCTTCTGGAAGTGCTTGGGCTTGACGGTGTGGCCGCTTGCGGCGAGGCTGTACCCGAGGGTCGTGATGAAGGTTTCGAAGTCCTCGACCTTCTTGATGTCTGGCGCCTCGTGGACGCGGTGCAGCGCCGGCGAGCCATGCTCGACCAGGTGCCTGGCCACCGTCTCGTTCGCGAGCAGCATGAACTCCTCGATGATCCGGTGCGCCACGTTGCGCTCGGCGGCCACGATGTTCTCGATCTGGCCGTCCTCGCCGAGGATGACATCCGCTTCGGGCAGGTCGAAGTCAATCGAGCCGCGGCGCCGGCGGCGCGCGTTGAGGACGTCGAAGAGCTCGCGCATCTCGGCGAACATCGGCACGAGCTCGCGGTATTCCCGGATCGTCCCCTCGTCGCGTTCGGTCAGGATCGCGTTGACGGCCGTGTACGTCATGCGAGCGTCGCTGTTGATGACGCCGTCGTGCATCTCGTACCGCGCGACGTTTCCCCGGCGATCCACCTCCATCAGGCACGACTGCACCAGCCGGTCCACGTGCGGGTTGAGGCTGCACAGTCCGGTCGCGAGCTCTGAAGGAAACATGTGGACCGCCCGCTCCGTGAAGTACACGGACGTCCCGCGCTCGTATGCCTCTTCGTCGAGCGCACTCCCCTCCTGCACGTAGTGCGCGACATCCGCAATGTGCACACCCAGCCAGTAGTTCCCGTTCGACCGCCGCCCGATGGTAATCGCATCGTCGAAATCGCGGGCGTGCTCGCCGTCGATCGTCACGGTCGTCACGCCGCGGAAGTCGGTTCGCCCCTTGACGTCGCGCTCCTTGACCTGCGTGCCGAGGCGACGCGCCTCCTCGACGGCATCCTCGGAGTGCGCGTCGGGTATCCCGAACTTGCGAATGACGATCTGAGTATCGACACCCGGCTCGTCGACGCGCCCGAGGACCTCGACGACGCGGCCCACCGGGCCACGGGTGGCCGTGGGCCAGCGCGTGATCTCGACCAGCACCATTTCGCCGGGCTCCGCCGACGACCATTGCCCCGTCGGCACGTGGACGTCGGTCAGCGCGCGACGGTCGAACGGCACGACATACCCCAGTCCCGCCTCGTCGACTTCGAATCGGCCGACGATCGTTGCCTGGCTGCGCTCGAGGATGCGAATGATCCGCCCCTCGAAGCCGCGCTCGGTGCGGCGCTCGATCCGGGCGACGACGCGGTCGCCATGCATCGCCTCGGTCAGGTTCGAGGCTGCGATGTAAATGTCCTGCTTCACGCTGCGGTGGATGTCCTGCTTCTCGCTGCGGTGAAGGTCCTGTCGCTCTGCTGGCCGTGCGTGCTCGGGCACCACGAAGCCGAAGCCTGCCGGATTGGTCTGCAGGCGCCCCACGACCAGGTCCATCTTGTCGGGCAGCCCGAAGCGGTTGCCACGGATCTGCAGCAGCTCGCCGTCATTGACGAGGCCTTTGAGGTGACGCCTGAAAGCAGCGCGCTCATCGCGCGGAACGCGCAGCAGCTGCGAGAGCTCGCGGACGGTTGCGGGGTGATGAACGTTGTCGCGGATGAGGCTGAGGATGTCGGCGCGGGACGTCATGTGGTCAGGATAGTCTGCAAGTGACCGGCATCATCGACGTGTAGCTTCGCCTTGAGGCGGAAGACCTGATTCCTTCCGGCTAAAGCCGGAAGCCACAGGCATCCAGTGAAGGGTGGCTTCCGCCTTCAGGCGGAAGTGGGGCGCGGCTGCAGGTGATTGAAGCGATCGGTTAGTTGATTTGGCGGGGGTCGGTCCAGGCGGAAAGGCCGGTGATGACGTCGAACTGTCGAAGAAGGCGGCTGACGACCTGATCGGCATCAGCCTTGGTACAGAGCCGATCGAGCTGCGACATGACCCTGGTCAGCGCTTGTTCGACGTCCTTGATGGCGCTTTCCGAGTAGTACTCCCGCTGCTGTTCGAGGCAGCGTTGGCATTTGATGAATTCTTCCCGATAGAAGTTCGAGAGTGAAACAGGCTCGCTCTGGGGGCGAGAGTCGGTCAGGAAGCGTGACAAACGGTTCCGCGACAGACGCATATTTAGGATGTGCCTTTCAGTGTAAACAGGCCTCAACGCACTGTCAACGACCCCGCCGCCAACGCCGTCCGCGGCGCACGCTCAGGCATGGCGCGAGGCGGCGAACCCGCCGGCGGCGCCCGTGATCATGCCCCCACCCACCAGCAGCATCGCGAGACGCAGGGGGAGGAACGCCACCGAGGAGCCGTCCAGAAGCGCGGCCAGCTGGCTGCCCCACCATGCCATCACGGCCCCGAAACCCAGCCACAGGACTGCCAGCGCCAGCAGGGCGCCGATGCCCCCTTGCAGGAGCCCTTCGGCGACAAACGGACCTCTTATGAACGTCATCGGCGAGCCGACGAGCTTCATGATTTCGATTTCGTCGTGACGGGCGTGGAGGCCCAGGCGCACCACGGCGGCCACCGTGATGGCGGCCGCGACGGCCATCAGGAGCGCGAGCGCCAGCCCCGCTCCCCGTACGGCCTCGAGGCCGGAGGCCAGGCGGCCCAGCAACTCACGGTCGTACCGGACGTCGGCCACACCGGGAAGCGCCGCGATCCGCGTGACCAGCGTCTCCGCGCTGCCGTTCTGCTCGGCCTCGGGCTTCACCCGCACCTCCACCGATGCCGGAAAGGGGTTCTCGTCGAACGCGCTGGTCAGCGACGCGAGGTCCGCGAAGTCAGTGCGGAAGCGCGAGAGCGCCTGCGCCTTCGACACGTATTCCCGTCCTTCGGCCGTGCCGCTCTCGTCCACCATCGCTTCGATCGCGCCACGCTGCTCGGATGTCGCGTCGTCCCGGAGATACACCGAGAACTCGGCGGCCGAGGTCCACTGTGACAGGAGCCGCTCGACGTTCGACGTGAGGAGCAGCAACGTGCCGAGCACGGTCATCGCCAGCGCGATTGCGGTGATGGCGAACGCGGTCGACGAACGGCGGCCCCGCCACAGGCTGGCCCATGCTTGGCGGAGAGCGTAGTCGAGGGCCCTCATGCGACCTCGACGATGCGCCCCTGCTCGAGCGTGATGGTGCGTCGGCCGACCAGGCGAATCAGCTCGCGGTCGTGCGTCGCCACCACGACCGTGGTGCCGCCCGCGTTCACATCACGGAGCAGGTTCATGATCTCGAGCGACAAATCGGGATCGAGGTTGCCGGTTGGCTCATCGGCCAGCAGCAGCTGCGGATCGTTCACCAGCGCTCGCGCGATCGCGATCCGCTGCTGCTCGCCGCCCGACATGTCGCTCGGGTACGCGCTCATTCGGTGCTGCAGACCCACCCACTTGAGCACCTGGAACGCCCGGCGGCGCTGCTGCGCCGGCGGTACGCCAAGCACTTCGTGCACGAACGAGATGTTTTCGACGACGGTGCGCGTCGGGATCAGCTTGAAGTCCTGGAAGACGAACCCGATCCCGCGGCGGTATTCCTGGACCTGGCGACGCTTGAGCGTCGACAGGTTGTACCCGTTGACGAAGATCTCGCCGTCGCTGGGGCGTTCCTGTATCAGCAGCAACCGCAGGAACGTCGACTTTCCGGCGCCGCTCGGACCTGTGAGAAAAACGAACTCGCCCTTGTCAATTGTGAGGGAAAGGTCCCGAAGCGCGTACAGACCGCGACTATAAAGCTTCGAGAGATGATGCGTCTCGATCACGCGGCCTGTGCACCCGGGCTCAACGGCAAGTTGTCTGGCGAGCTCCCAGTATAGCAGGCTCCGGGCTCCAGGCTACAGACCACGACCGAGCGTAGCCCGAAGCCCGAAGCCCGCAGTCCGGAGCCCGAAAGCCTACACTATGCTGTCGAGCTCCCGCTTCAGCAGGTCGTTCGCCATTCTCGGATTCGCCTTGCCCCGGCTTCCTTTCATGACCTGACCCACGAGAAACCCGAACGTCTGGTTCTTGCCCGAGCGGTACTGCGTGACCGCCTCCGCATTCCGGCCGATGACGTCGCGGACGATCGCGAGCAGCGCCGACTCGTCGCCGATCTGCGCCAGGCCTTCGGCCTGGACGATCTCGTCGGCCGAGCGCCCGGAGTCAAACATCCTGGCGAAGACGTCCTTGCCGATGGCGTTGCTGATGGTGCCCCTGTCGATGAGCGCGATGAGCCCGGCCAGGGCCAACGGCGTGAGCGAGACGTCGGCGATCGTAGAGCCCCGCTCGTTCAGCGTACGCAGCAGCTCGCCCATGACCCAGTTGCTCGCCGCCTTCGGATTGCCCGCCCGCGTCGCGACCTCCTCGAAATAATCGGCGAGCGCCGCCGACTGCGTCAGCACGCCGGCGTCGTACTCGGGGATGCTGTACGCGGCGACGAACCGCTGGCGCCGTGCCTCCGGGAGCTCCGGCATCGTGGCGCGCACGCGCTCGATGCGCGCAGCGTCGATCGCCAGCGGCGGAAGGTCGGGCTCCGGGAAATACCGGTAGTCGTGCGCCTCTTCCTTGCTGCGCATCGAGTGGGTACGGCTGGTCGAGGAATCGAACAGGCGTGTTTCCTGCGCCACTTTCCCACCGGAGTCCAACACCTCGATCTGCCGACCGATCTCGTATTCGATGGCCTTCTGCAGGTACCGGAACGAGTTGACGTTCTTGACCTCCGCCTTCGTGCCGAACCTGTCGTGGCCGGCGGGACGGACCGAGACATTCGCGTCGCAGCGAAGGCTGCCCTCTTCCATGTTCCCGTCGTTCACCCCGAGCCACACGAGTGTGTCGCGGAGACGCGAAAAGAATTCCGCCGCTTCCGGCGCCGACCGCATGTCGGGC
Source organism: Vicinamibacterales bacterium (assembly GCA_036521515.1). Classification (GTDB taxonomy): domain Bacteria; phylum Acidobacteriota; class Vicinamibacteria; order Vicinamibacterales; family UBA2999; genus Gp6-AA40. The sequence continues at coordinate 5,958 of DATDHP010000203.1, read as the reverse complement.
TCGCTCACGATCTCGATGAGCGGCACACCGCTCCGGTTGTAATCGACGTAGGTGCGTCGATCGGAGTCGGAAAACCCTTCGTGCAGCGACTTGCCGGCGTCCTCCTCCATGTGGATCCGGGTGAGCCCGATCCACCGACTGACGCCGGCCACCGTGATGTGCAGTCCACCGCCGAGCGCCAGCGGGCGCTCGTACTGCGAGATCTGGTAGCCCTTGGGGAGGTCCGGGTAGAAGTAGTTCTTGCGTGCGAAGACCGAGTCCGGCTGCACGTCGCACCCGAGCGCCAGGGCGGCCTTGATGGCATAGTCGACGGCCTCGCGGTTGAGCACCGGCAGGGCGCCCGGCAGTCCGAGGCAGACCGGACACACCTGCGAGTTTGGCGGGGCGCCGAACGTCGTGCGGCAGCCGCAGAAGATCTTCGTTCGCGTCTGCAGCTGGGCGTGAATCTCCAGCCCGATCACAGGTTCGTATCTCATCACTGACGCTGGCGGCTGCCAGCCGGCAGATGGCAGTGTACGCCCTGACGCCGCCGAGGGAAAAGGAAGCAAAGCCTGGCGCGCAGCCGCGTCCAGTAACATCCACTGTCAGCTGCCTGCTGCCCGCCGGGGTAGAACTGAGATATAGTTAGGTCACTGCAACGGCAGGAGTTACGCCAATCCGAAGTTGTTAAGGGGTTGTAAACCCTCCCGGCCGTGTAGCCGTATTCATGCCTAGAACGCCACCTCGCCCGGCGCGCGCGACCCCCGGCAGCAGCCCGGCGTACCCGGCTGCCCTGTCGAAGGAATCGCTCGTCGCGGGCGAAATCAAGGCGCTCATCGTGGCGGGTCACCGTGACGTGGCCCGGGAGCGATTCGCGGAGCTGGTGGCGCTGCAACAGCGCCGCGCCGTGCGCATCGCGTATCACTACCTGGGGGACGCCCACGACGCCGATGAAGCCGTGCAGGATGCCTTCGTCAAGGTGTTCGTGCACATCACGACGTATAAGGAAGACCTGCCCTTCGAGGTCTGGTTCACCCGTATCCTCGTAAACGGGTGCCTGGACCTCCGGAAATCGCGGGCACGCCGGTTGAGGTGGTCGTTGCCGATGACGCCAACCCCCGAGATGGTGCCCAACGAGCCGCCAGCCCCGGACGCAAGTCCGGAAGAACGGCTCGTCTCGAGCGATCGGGCGCGGCAGATCGCCGCCGCCGTCGAGCAGTTGCCCGAACGGCAGCGGACGGTGTTCACGCTGTGCCAGATAGCCGAGCAGAGCACGAACGAGGTCAGCCAGGCGCTTGGCCTGAGCGAGGCGACGGTTCGCGTGCACCTGTTCCGCGCCGTCCGCAAGCTGCGGCGGCTGCTGGAGCGTGAAACATGATGAAGGCTCACAGTCACCTGTCGGATGACCAGCTGCTCGAGCTGTGTCTGGGCGGCGACGAGCGTCCTGTCGCGGGCTGCGCGGCGTGCGAAACACGGCGCGCCGACCTTGCGGCACTGCTCGACGAGGTCTCCGACGCAGCCGCATGCCACGCCGATGCGGCCTTCCCGGCGGATCGGCTTGCCCGGCAGCAGGCTCGCATTCTCCAGCGGATCGAGCAGGATGGCCGGCCCGGGCGCATCATCGCCTTCCCGGGCCATGGCCAGGAGGCCGCGTTGCTTCGGGATCGGCCGCGGGCGCGGTGGATCGCTGCCGCGGCGGTGGCCGGCCTCGTCATCGGCCTGCTTGCCGGACACCTCCAACACGACTTGCTGGGCCGCGTGAGCGCCCCATCGGTTCCCGCGGTTCGTACCACGGATGCGCCGGACGTCCCGACGCTCCGCGCCGTCTCCGAGGACGAGTTCCTGGACCAGATCGAGATGGCCGCCGACAGCCCCGGCCCGGGCACGGCGCTGCGTCCGCTGCACGACGTGACGCCGCGCGCCTGGGAAGTGAATGAGATAGTCTTGAATGAGATAGTCTACGAATCTGCGGCGACCATCGATGAATGTTGACCGAATGATCGATGATCGATGGCGACATCGATGATCACATCATTCGATCAGTGTTCATCGGTGCGTTGGCCGGGATTGTAGATGCCCCAGAGCCCCCTGATCTTCCGCAAGGGCCTCGACCTGAAGCACGAGGTCGCGCACGTGCTGGCCGAGAGCTATCACAGCGCCCTCGTGGCGAGCGTCAAGGAGGCGGGATTCCGCTACAGCGCCGGCCGCCTGACCGTGCTCCTCGCGCGCGAATTCGGTTTCTGCTACGGCGTCGACCGGGCCGTGGACTACGCCTATCAGGCGCGCAAGCGGTTTCCGGATCGCCCGATCTACCTGACCGGCGAGATCATCCACAACCCGCACGTCAACGATCGGCTGCGCGCGCAGGGCGTTCGTTTCCTCACGGATCCGGGTGAGTCGATCGAAGCGCTTGCGCCGGGCGACGTCGTCATCCTGCCCGCGTTCGGCGTGCCCGTCGAGCTCCTGCGACAGCTCGAGCGCCGCGGCTGCACGATGGTGGATACCACGTGCGGCTCGGTGCTGAACGTCTGGAAGAACGTGAAGCGTTACGCGCAGGACGGCTTCACATCGGTGATTCACGGGAAGTACCGCCACGAGGAGACGCGGGCGACGGCGTCCCAGGCGCTCAATACCGTGGGCGGTCACTACCTGGTCGTGCTCGATCGCCAGGAGGCTCGTCTGGCGTGCGACTACATCCGCCGCGGCGGTGACGCGGCGGCGTTCCTGGATCGGTTCAGCCATGCCGTGTCCCCAGGCTTCGATCCCAACCGCCACCTGAAGCGCGTGGGCTGCGCCAACCAGACGACCATGTTGAGCTCGGAATCGCTGGCGATCGGCGAGATGTTCAGGCAGGCGATGCGCGACCGCTACGGCGAGGCCGCCCTGTCGTCCCGGTTTCGCGCCTTCGACACCATCTGCAGCGCCACGCAGGATCGCCAGGACGCGGTCATCGCGCTGCTTGATGAGCAGCCGCTCGACATGGTCGTCGTGCTCGGCGGGTATAACAGCAGCAACACGCTCAATCTTGCACGCCTCTGCGCCGCGAGGGTGCCGACGTTCCACATTGCCGCCCCCGAGGGGCTCCTGTCGGCGGACGAGATCCGGCACAAGCCGGTGGAGCTGAAAGAGGACGTGGTGACGGCCGGTTGGCTGCCGGCGGGCCGTCCGGTGAGGGTCGGTCTCACGGCAGGGGCGTCGACGCCCGACAACCTGGTGGGTGAGGTGATTCGCCGGCTCGACGCGCTGGCGAATCCCTGATCGCTCAGACTTTACTCCCGCTATTCAGACTCGCGATCGGGTTCAACCGTGAGCCGGATACGCTGACCGACTTTTCCGCGCAAAAAGGCGTGCATGTCGCTGCCCGGCTTGACCACGATCATCGTCTGGCTATCGATGGCGAAGTAGCCTTCCTGCGCCTCCTGGTCCGTGGCGCCCAGGCGGCCGCTGAGGGAAAACCCCTCCTGTGCGGCTACGCTCAACCCCATCAGCACGATCCCCAGCAGCGCCACGAGTACCACGAGACGTCTCATACGACCATCCTTGCGGGGCCAAGTGCCGCCGCTGTCTGGAGGATAGCGCAAAGTGCGTGCCAGTTGCGCAAAAAAGCGGCGTCCCCCGCGCCGGGCATGTTACCGTATCTGCCTGCGTCTATAGCAGTAAACGTTCTTCCGCCCGCGAACGTAACACCAGGCAGTCAGCCATGCATTTCACACGAATCGCGATCTGGCGGTGCGCCGCCCTTCTCTGCGTCCTCATGCTCGTGTGGCCGAGTGCTTTGTCTGCCCAGCGTTTCAAGTGGTGGCAGGCCGAGCCGGTGCAGCGCGAGCTTGCGCTGACCAAGGAGCAGGTCGTCCGCCTCGAGGAGATCTTCCAGAGCTACCTCCCGATGCTTCGCAAGCAGAAGGACGCGCTCGACACGGCGGAGGCCGAGTTCAATCGGCTCGTCGCCAAGGGCGATCACGCCGCCACACTGGCGCATGTCGACATCGTGGAGATGGCGCGCGCCGCACTCAACAAATCCCGCGCCCTGCAACTGGTGCACATGCGCCGGGTGCTCACTGCCGATCAGCATGCCAAGCTGACGGCGATCCTGCGTGCTGATCGCGACCGCGATCACGGCAACCGTAACCGATAACTCGTAGAGACGGCCCATGCCTACGTTTGCCTTCCGTCTCGTGCTCTGGTCTCTCGGTGTGTTCGTGTCGCTGGCAGGTGTCCCGGTCGCCGCGCAGACGGCCCCGGAAGACCGTGCCCGGCTCGACGAAATAGCGCGGGTCGCCGGCCAGCAATTCGTCGCCGCGCGCAACGATCTCGAGCAGACGCGGCCGACGGTGCCGCCGCCGGAGGCGGGCACGCGGGCCAGCCTGACGCTCGACGAGGCCACGGCCCGCGCCCTCGAGCGGAACCTCGAGCTCGCCGTCGAACGGCTCAACCCGCAGACCTTCGATCTGAACATCGCCCGGCTGGAAGCCGCCTACCGGCCGACGCTCACCTCGGTGGTCGGTCAGCGTGCGCTCGTGCGCCCGCCGACGAACCAGTTGAACGGCGGCAACATCGTCCAGGACGACTCGACGACGTACAACGCCGGCATCTCGCAGGCGCTGCGCTGGGGCGGGGGCGACGTGGCGGTGCAGTTCAACAACACCAAGCAGGTCACGTCGAACATCTTCGCGAACTTCAATCCGACGTACAACTCGACGTTCAACGCGACGCTCACGCAGCCGCTGCTCCGCGGGTTCCGGATCGACAACACGCGCCAGCAGCTCCGTGTGACGGCGATCAACCGCGACATCTCGGAGATCCAGCTCCGCGGGACGATCGCGACCACCCTCTCCAGGGTGCGCAACACCTACTGGGAGCTGGTCTACGCGCTCGATGCACTCGACGTGGCACGCGGATCGCTCGAGCTGGCCGAGCGGCTCGTCAGCGACAACCGTGCGCGCGTCGAGGTCGGCACGATGGCGCCGCTCGACATCGTGCAGGCCGAAGCGGAAGTCGCCACGCGGCGTCAGTTCGTCGCGCAGGCCGAGGCGATGTGGCGCACGTCGGAGCTCGAGCTCAAACGGTTGATCGTGAACGGCACCGACGACCCGCTGTGGCGCGCGACGATCGACCCCACCGACCGGCCGACGTTCGTGCCCGAAGCGCTCGACGTGGAAGGCGCCGTGCGCAGGGCGCTGGAGATGCGGACCGACCTCGCACAGGGACGCAAGACGCTCGACAGCAACGACGTGACGCTGCAGCTGCTGGGCAACCAGCGGCTGCCGTTTGTCGACCTCACGGCCAACTACGGCATGCAGGGCCTCGGCGGCACGCAGTTCATTCGCCAGGGCAGCGGCCTCGGCAGCTCGATCGTCGGCACGATCCCGGGCGGCTACGCGAACGCGTTCAACACGCTGTTCGGCCGCGACTATCCGACGTGGACGGCACAGCTGAACGTGAGCTACCCGATTGGCGCGAGCGCCGCCGACGCGAATTACGCGCGCGGCCGGGTGCAGCGGAATCAGGCCGCCGCGCAGCTCCGCGCGCTGGAGCTGACGGTCGCCACCGAGGTGACCAACGCGGCGCTGCAGGTGGAGAACGGCCTGAAGCGGTACGAGGCGGCCGACGCGGCGCGGATGTTCGCGCAGACACGGCTCGAGGCGGAACAGAGCCGCTTCGACGTCGGGCTGTCCACCAACTTCTTCGTCGTGCAGGCGCAGCGCGATCTCGCGACCGCGCAGAACTCGGCGCTGCGGGCGCTGCTCGATTATCGCCAGGCGCTCGTGGACTATCAGCGGGTGCAGGAAGCACCCGGCAATCGCGGCGCAGGCATCACGGCCGTCCAGGTTGGTGGCGGCGGTGGCGGGGGCAACTGACAATGGTTTCAACTCCCAACTCCCAATCTCCAACTCCCAACAACTCCCAACTTGACGGTTGGGAGTTGGGAGTTGGGAGTTGGGAGTCGGATTCATAGGGGCGTTCGTTTTCATCTCATGA
>DATDHP010000202.1:0-2613 GCA_036521515.1 Vicinamibacterales bacterium | reverse complement strand
AGGCGCCACGGCATCAGCGCCCACCAGCACGGCATCCGCCGATGCGAGTGCGTGCCCGAGCGCGGCATCGCTGAAGCAGGTGACCGCAGTGCCGGAGGCAGCGAGGTGCGAAGCCAGACGACGGCCTTCGAGCGCGGGACGGCCCTCGCTGCAGGCCACCCTGACGGTCCGCGCGCGAGCCAGGGCGTCGACGACCACGAGGACGGAGCGGCTGAAGGACAGCGTCACCAGCCGCAACGGCGCATGCGGCGTGTCATCGGAGAAGCAATCAGTTCCAAAGCGTGCGAGCGCTGCGGGCGCGCGTGCCACGCGCTCGACGAAACGTTCGAATCGCTCGGGGGCGTGCGCCGACGCCAGCGCCTCGAGCGCCGAGTTCCACACAGGAGCCATGCTGGGCTGAGCGCGGCAGAGCGCGCGGGCGACCGGCTTGATTGGAGCGCCAGCACGAAGGGCATCCCGGAGTACCCGGACGACCTCGTCAAGGATTTCAGAGGCGCCCGACTCGTGGTCCGACGCCAACAGCGCGATGCGGTGGCGGAGCCCGGCAGGAACGTCAGCCATACGTAAGTGTGCAACGAGCGGGCCTTGGGGGTTCAGCCCCCGGATGAGGTGACGGATGGGGTCAGACTCCAGGTGTAGAAATATGAGTATATTTAACTCATATCAAATGCTTGACAAACACTCATATCGTGCTCTACGATCCTCGACATGAGCAAAGTTATTGGCATCGACCTCGGGACCACCAACTCGGTCGTGGCGGTCATAGAAGGCCGCGAGCCCGCTGTCATCGTGAATCAGGAAGGCGCGCGCACCACCCCCTCCGTCGTCGCGTTCGCGAAGGACGGCGAGCGCCTGGTGGGGCAGATCGCGAAGCGGCAGGCCGTCACCAACCCCGACAACACGGTTTTTTCCATCAAGCGCTTCATGGGCCGGAAGCACGGTGAGGTCTCCCTGGAGACTTCGCGCATGCCCTACCGGGTCGTGGCTGCCGACAACGGGGACGCGTGGGTGGAGAGCCGCGGCAAGAAGTATTCGCCGCCCGAAATCTCCGCGATGGTGCTCCAGAAGCTGAAGGCGGCAGCCGAGGATCACCTCGGCGAGAAAGTGACGGACGCGGTCATTACCGTGCCGGCCTACTTCAACGACGCCCAGCGGCAGGCCACCAAGGATGCCGGCCGGATCGCCGGCCTCAACGTCCTCCGCATCGTCAACGAGCCGACCGCGGCGGCGCTGGCATACGGACTCGACAAGAAGAAGGACGAGACGATTGCCGTGTACGATTTCGGCGGCGGCACGTTCGACATCTCGATTCTCGAGGTGGGCGACGGCGTCGTCGAGGTGAAGGCGACCAACGGCGACACGCATCTTGGCGGTGACGATCTCGACCAGCGCGTGATCGAATGGATGATCGCCGAGTTCAAGAAGACCGACGGCGTCGATCTCGGCAAGGACCGCATGGCGCTGCAGCGGCTCAAGGAGGCGGCGGAGAAGGCCAAGATCGAGCTCTCCACGGTGCTGGAGACCGACATCAACCTGCCCTTCATCACGGCGGACGCGGGCGGCCCGAAGCACCTGCAGATGAAGCTCACCCGCGCGCGGTTCGAGCAGATCGTGGACGACCTGCTGCAGCGCTCGATGGGCCCCGTGAAGCAGGCGATGGCCGACGCGGGGGTGAAGCCGTCGGACATCGACGAGGTCGTACTCGTCGGCGGTTCGACGCGCGTCCCCAGGATTCAGCAACTCGTGAAGGAGTACTTCGGGAAGGACCCGCACAAGGGCGTCAACCCTGACGAGGTCGTCGCCGTCGGCGCGGCTGTCCAGGGGGGCGTGCTCAAGGGCGAGGTCAAGGACGTGCTCCTGCTCGACGTGACGCCGTTGTCGCTCGGCATCGAGACGCTGGGCGGCGTGATGACCACGCTCATCCCGCGGAACACGACGATCCCCACGCGCAAGAGCGAGACGTTTTCCACCGCGACCGACAACCAGACGAGCGTCGAGGTGCACGTGCTGCAGGGCGAGCGCCCGATGGCGCGCGACAACCGGACACTTGGGCGTTTCCATCTTGTCGGGCTTCCGTCCGCGCCGCGAGGCGTGCCACAGGTCGAGGTGTCGTTCGACATCGACGCGAACGGCATCGTCAACGTGACGGCGAAGGATGTGGCCACCGGCAAGGAGCAGAAGATCACCATCTCCGGTTCGTCCGGCCTGAACAAGGCCGACGTGGACCGGATGGTGAAGGACGCGGAAGCGCACGCGGCCGAAGACCAGGCGAGACGCGAGTTGATCGACGCGCGCAACCAGGCCGACACGCTGGCGTACTCGGCGGAGAGGGCGGCCAACGAGAACCGCGACCGTCTGCCGGCGAGCGACGTGGCCGCGGTCGAGGCGGCGATCAACGCCGTGCGCGAGGCGCTGAAGGGAGACAACCTCGACGCCATGAAGCGCGCGAGCGAGGAGCTGCAGCGGGCATCGCTCGCGATGGCCGAGCAGCTCTACAAGCAGCAGGCCTCAAGCCCCGGGGCCCGGGGCCCAGAACAGGACGTCAGAGACGGCGAAGTCGTCGACGCGTAGAACAGAAGGCGGACCTGAAGGGTCCGCCTCTGCGAATCCAAT
>DATDHP010000201.1:0-2199 GCA_036521515.1 Vicinamibacterales bacterium | reverse complement strand
TGGAATGCGAGGCTGACGGGACGCTCGGCCGCATCGACAAGGTGATGCAGTTCACGGGTTTCGAGATCCGTGTGTACCTGCGCATCCCGCGCGGAACGAGCGAAGAGGAGGCACGCCGGGTGCTGGCCCGCGCCAAGGACAACTGCCTCGTCAGCCGTTCGCTGAAGGCGCCGTGTGGATTCGTGGCCCACGTCGACGTCGCCGAGTCCACGGAAGCTGCCTGAAGAAGGCCCCGGGCCTCAGGCCTGGCTCATCGACCTGTCCATAGCGGAACTGGATGCGGTACAGGAAAGAGCGCGCGCGAGCGCGGCAGCGGGATGCTGATCGCTCGAACGTCTGCCGTTCAAGTGGAGCAAACGCCACGCCGGGGCGAGCAACCGATGCGCGCGACACCTCTCACGTCGGACAGCTCCGAGACACGAGTGGGCCTGCGCGATCTTTCCCGCCGCGATCGAAAGAATCCGCGCCCGGCCGTCGTCGCGGGGCGAGAAGCGGCCGCCGGCGCGCACATGGTCGGCAGGCTTTCCTGGCACGGTCGATGCCCCGTGTGTCAGGAACAGGAGGGTTCCGTGCCCGACGCACCACTCGCTTCTCTCTCGGCGGCGAGCCCGCACACATCGCGTGTCCATGTGATGCTTGCCGCACTCGATGGCTGGGACATCTACGTCGAGATCGACGGCTTCGTCGTACTGGCGGAGCACTGCACGGACTGGCACCGCGTCGAGCGCCGCCGGGCGACTCTTGCCGAAGACCTCGGTCGCGGCCGGGTCAGGCAGCTCGATCACGCCTCGGCGGCCGCTTGAATCTGCGGGTGGATGCCTCGACTCGCGTCGTCGATCACCGCGTCCGAGCTGGCGACTCCTGTCTCCTGCGTCACGAATTCCTTGAGCGCAGCGTCCAGATCCGGGCGATCGGTCGGGTGGAGGGTTGGAAGAAACGTCTCTCCGCCGACGAACGGCCCCGCGGCGACGAGCGACGTGGCCGTCTGGTGCACGTGAAGGACGCTCAACTGCGCGCCGGTCCACTTCGCGAACACCGCCGCCTGGCGCAGCGCACGACTGGAACACTCCGAGAAGTCGACCGCACAGAGAATGCGCCGGATGTTGACGCTCATGGCGGCAGGCCTTTCTCTACGCCGCAGGGACGGCGGCCTCTTTCTCGAGCGGGACCGTGAGTCGCAGCACGCCGTGCTCGAAGGCCCAGGTCGCCCTGTCAGCAGCGGCCGCTTCCGGCAGGCGCACGATCCGGCTGAAGCGGCCATACGTCCGCTCGGGCACGTGCAGGTCTCGTCGGGTGGCTGCGGCCTCGCGCCGGCGCTCACCCTGAATGCTGACCCGGCCGCCGGCCACGACCACCGAGATCTCGTCAGGCTTCATGCCCGGGAGATCCACTTGAATTGCCACGCGGCCGGCCTCCTCGAAGACCTCGAGGTCGGGCACCCACGGACACTCGCCGAGGCTGTAGCGCAGCGTTTCGATCGCCGACGTGATGCCGGGGGCGTTGTCGATATCCCGCACGACACGCCGCATCACGAGTCGCGGCGCGAACAGCGGCGCTTCTTTCCTGGAGTCCATCGCACACCTTCCTATGCCGCGAACGGTGGAGCAATGGCTGTACCGCACGGTGAGCGGCCAGATCGCCTCGGCGCGGCCAGGACGGTGCGGGAAATCCCGCTCGCCTCCTGAAATTCCCCCACTGGCTGCGGCAGACCGGGTGCGAATGCGCGCAGAAAGCCACCGCGCGCGCTGCTGGCCCGCAATCTGCACAGTCGAAAACGTTCGTCTCCGTTCTCTTGTGGAGGATGCCGTGAATCGCACAGCAACGATGACGATCCAAACCATCTGGGACTGCCGGTGGAGCCAGCCCGGATACCGGCTGCGACGGGTCGCCGAACAACGGCAGCCGGAATCCCTCTGGGTCTGCGTGCGCGAGGGGCGGCGTCCTGCGACCGAGGAGGTCTGCGCGGCGTGCCCGTACTGGGAGGCGGACGAAATCCGCGAATGCCCCTAGACTCGCGCTCCTCTCAGCTCGGCGGCAGGCACATCACCTCCGGTTCGCTTCCGGCCGTGACACCGGCGTCCGGCGGACGGGGGGCGGGCGGGGCGGAGATCGCGCCCATCTGCCGCGTCATCCCCATGTCCATCATGTGCCTGCGCATCATCGATTGGCGCTCGACGAGCAGCGTCAACACACTGGCCA
>DATDHP010000200.1:0-1896 GCA_036521515.1 Vicinamibacterales bacterium | reverse complement strand
TCTCACCCGCAGCGGCATTTACGGCTACGACATCGCGACGGAGATCCTCGGCCTCGAGGGCACGATCCGGATTGGCTACCTGCGCGAGACGCCAATCCTGGTGATGACGAAGGCGAATGGCGTGTCCCATGACACAGTCCCGTACTTCATGGAGCGGTTCCACGATGCGTACACGAATCAACTGCAGAACTTCGCGCAGAACGTGCTGCACGAGCGGCAGCCACCCGTCACCATTGATGACGGCTTTGAGGCGCTGCGGACAGCCATCGCTGCGACACGTGCACGTGAGACCGGGACGACCGTGACGGTCGCGGACGTCAAGACATCGTCAGCGCGACCTTTGTGAGATCCGGGCACGGAGCCATCGCATTGGGCCCATCCATTCCGGCTGCCTTTACCGCTCCGTCACGGCGTCTCGGGATAACGCTTCCGTTCTTCGGGCGTCAACGTCCTCGACACACGCTCGCGTGCGCGCGCCAACAGGTCCGGCGTCGAACCGCAAGTCTCGCAGGCTTCGACCGGCACTCGGATGCGGACGGTGTCGTCCTGGCTCGCGGTGACGGAGCTCTTCCGCCGGCCAGCTCTCGAACCAGAATCCGACTTCCTGTTTCACCCATTCCGACCGCGCGTCACGCGGCGAGGCGAGCAGCACGAAGTACTCGGACGACTCGAGTGCGCGCTGTATCGTGCGCCACAATGCCGGCGTGACGGCCGGTCCGGTCTTGTCCCGGAACACGCGGAATGCGCGCCGGCGATACCATGGCTTGGCGAAGCGTTCGAGTCCGGACTGGAGAGCTGGAGCGAACTTGCCGTCCGCGGCGTGGCTGTGCGAGATGAACGCCTTGTATCTGAATGAACTCGACGAAGCTCGCCCAATGCTGCACGGCCACAGATTACTCCTGTTCAGTCGCGATCAGAGGTCCGATGCAAGCGCCGTTTAGCGATGATCCCTTCGCCGTTTATCGCGGCTGACGCGCTGTTCGAGACGAGGCAGCCCTCGCGCCGGATGTGATACATGTCAACGCTGATGGTGACCTTCAACGCCGTTCTCATGAGAGCCGACGGCGACTTGCCGTCGCGCCCGTCACGGCTTATCGTGAAGCATGCTCCGACGCGCGAAGTGGCTGCTGCCGCTCCTGCCAGTGCTCCTGCTGGGACTCGCCCACGCCGATCGTGATCCGGACTCGATCGGCAACTGGCGCAGCGCCAGCCGCGCGCCGGTCGGACTGGCGCCGGATCCCGCGGTAACTCTAGAGGGGGTGGTGCAGGTGTATGCGGCGCGCGCGGTCCGATGGCGCGGCTACTTCGGCGTACATACGTGGATTGCGGCCAAGCCGGCCAACGCTCCGGCGTTCACCGTCTATGAAGTGACAGGCTTTCGCGTTCGCCGCGGCGGCAGTGCGGTCACCATCAGCCAGCGCGTCCCGGATGGCCGGTGGTTCGGCAGCGCGCCCGATCTTCTGGCCGACGTGCGCGGCCCCGGCGTGGATCCGCTCATCGAGCGCATCGAGCACGCGGTCGCGGCGTACCCATACGACAATACCTACCGCATCTGGCCGGGCCCCAACTCCAACACGTTCACGGCATTCGTGCTGCGGCGCGTGCCGGAGCTCCGCGTGGATCTCCCGGCGCATGCCGTCGGCAAAGACTATCTCGGCACGCGCGTGTTCGCGCGCTCGCCGAGCGGTACGGGTGGACAGGTCAACCTGTTCGGCGTGCTCGGGATCGTCGCCGGCATCGAAGAAGGCATGGAGCTGAACCTGCTCGGCCTGACATTCGGAGTGGATCCGAACGACGTCGCGCTGGAGCTGCCGCTGGTCGGCACCCTCGGCTTCGGCGCGCCGGTCACCGCTTCAACGCTGTACTGACGAGCGACGACAACGGCTGGTCTGTGAA
>DATDHP010000199.1:0-8928 GCA_036521515.1 Vicinamibacterales bacterium | reverse complement strand
AAATTTTCTCGACTTCCGAGTGACATGATCACAGGCCTCCTCGAGAAGCTCGTTCGCCATGAAGACCTGACCTCTGACGAGGCGGGGGCGGTCATGCGCGAGGTGATGGAAGGGCACGCGCCGGCTGGCGCGCTCGCCGCGCTCCTGGCTGCGCTCGTCATGAAAGGGGAGCGGCCGGCGGAGATCGTCGGGTTCGCCCGCACCATGCGGGAGCAGGCGGTGAAACTCGCCGCGCCGGCCGGCGACGTGTTCGACACGTGCGGCACCGGCGGCGACCGGTCCGGCACGTTCAACATCTCCTCGACCGCGGCGCTCGTCGTCGCGGCGTGCGGCGTGAAGGTCGCGAAGCACGGGAACCGGTCGGTGTCGAGCCAGTGCGGCAGTGCCGACGTCTTCGAGGCGCTCGGCGTCAACATCACCGCGTCGCCCGCGATTGTCGAGCGCACGCTGCACGATGCGAACATCGCGTTCTTCTTCGCTCCGACGTTTCATCCCTCGATGAAGCACGCGGCACAGACGCGGCGCGAGCTCGGGATCCGGACAGCGTTCAACCTGCTCGGGCCACTCACCAACCCCGCGGGGGCGCGCCGGCAACTCGTGGGCGTCCCGAGGTCGGAGCTGACGCAACTGCTGGCGCGCGCGCTGCTGCTCCTCGGATCGGAGCGCGCGTGGGTCGTGCACGGCGCCGACGGAATCGACGAGCTGTCGACGACCGGCTACACGAAAGTCTCGGAGTGCCGCGACGGGACGGTGAACACTTTCTACCTGCACCCCTCGGACTTCGGGCTGGCCAAGGCGAGCCCGGCGGACCTCAAGGGGGGCGACGCCGCCACGAACGCGGCCATCGTCCGCGCCGTTCTCGAGGGGCGAGGCGGCCCGCCGCGCGACATCGTGCTGCTCAACGCGGGCGCCGCGCTGTTCGTGGCAGGGCGCGCGGCAACCGTGCGCGAGGGTATCGCGCGTGGGGCGAGAGCGATCGACAGCGGCGCGGCGCGGGCGACGCTCGACGCCATGGCGGGTGGCTCGCGCGCAGAGGTTGGCGTATGAGCGGAGCGCCGGACCTGCTGCGCACCATCGTCGCGGCGACGCGCCGGATTACAGAAGTGCGCCGCGCGCGCGAACCGCTGGCCACGCTCGAGCGGCGTGCCGCCTCGGCGACGCCCGATGGCGCACGGTTCGAGCGCGAGCTGGGTCTGGCCGGGCGGGTGAACGTCATCGCCGAGTGCAAGCGCCGGTCGCCGTCGAAGGGCGTGCTGGCCCCGGACTATGACCCGGTGCGTATCGCGAAGTCGTACGAGGCCGGTGGCGCGGTGGCGATCTCGGTGCTGACAGAGCCGACTTTCTTCGACGGCGCCCTCGAGCATCTCGCGGCGGTCCGCGCGGCGGTGCGCCTGCCGCTGATGCGCAAGGATTTCGTCGTCGACGAGTACCAGCTGTTCGAGGCGCGTGCGGCCGGCGCCGATGCGGTCCTGCTCATCGTCGCGGCGCTGGAACAGCCCGACCTGGATCGGCTGCAGCGCCGCGCGTGGGAGATCGGCCTCGCGGCGCTGGTCGAAGTGCACGACGAGGACGAGCTGGCGCGCGCGGCCGACGCGAGCGCGCGGATCATCGGCGTCAACAACCGAAACCTGCACACGCTGTCGGTGGATGTCGACGGGTCGTACCGGCTGGCCAGAGGCATTCCGCGAAGCGCGATTGCAGTGAGCGAGAGCGGTTTGACGTCGCGCGATGAGCTGGAACGACTGTCAGCGGCGGGGTATCGCGCGTTTCTCATCGGCGAACGATTCATGACGGATACGGATCCGGCTGGCGCAATCCGGAAGCTCGTGGGGATCGGGGATCAGGGATCGGGGGTCGGGGAACGGGAGGGAAGCGCGCGGCTCCGCGAAGCTCCCGCAGCCCGATCCTCGATCCCTGATTCCCGATCCCCGATCCCCGATCCCCGATCCCCAGTGTCGTGATGTTCATCAAGGTGTGCGGGATCACGCGGTTGACCGACGCGCTACATGCCGTGCAGCAGGGGGCGACGGCGCTTGGTTTCGTCTTCTGGCCGCACAGCCCGCGCTTCGTGACGCCGGAGCGTGCGGCCGAAATCATCGCCGAGCTGCCCTCGAGCATCGTGACGGTCGGCGTGTTCGTCAACGAACCGGTGGATGGCATCCGGGACGTTGCGGGAAGGACCCGCATCACCACCGTGCAGCTCCACGGCGACGAGCCGCCGGTGTATGCCGACGCGCTGGACTGGCCGGTGATGCGGTCGCTGACGCTGGACGAGGCCGACGATGTGTGCGACGCGTGGCCAGCCGAGACCGTGTTCCTCGTGGACGCGATCGATCCTGTGCGCCGCGGCGGTACGGGAGGAGTCGTCGACTGGGTGCGCGCAGCGGACGTGGCGCGCGAGCGGCGCGTGGTGCTCGCCGGAGGGCTGACGCCCGAGAACGTTGCGGACGCGATTGCGGCGGTCCGGCCGTTCGGCGTGGATGTGTCATCCGGCGTCGAGCAGTCGCCCGGCGCAAAGGACTTCGTGAAGGTGGCGCGGTTCGTAGCCAACGCACGGAGCGCGTTTGAAGAGCGGTAGCAGACTGCAAGGTGGCGCGGTTCGTGGCCAACGCACGGAGTGCATTTGAAGAGCGGTAACACGTTGAACGTGGAACGGCCGGTGTTCGGCCGGCGCGATCCCGACGCTCGTGGCTATTTCGGAGCGTACGGCGGCCGCTTCGTCCCCGAAACGCTCGTGGCGCCAATCGAGGAGCTCGAGGCGGGGTATCTCGCGGCACGCGCCGACGCGTCGTTCCAGCAGGAGCTCGATCGTCTCCTCGAGGATTACGTGGGTCGACCCACCCCGCTGTACGAAGCCCAGCGGCTCATCGAGATCGGATCCCGGGTCCCCGATCCCGGATCCCGGGTCCGCCTCTTCCTCAAGCGGGAGGACCTGACCCACACCGGCGCGCACAAGATCAACAACGCCCTCGGCCAGGCGCTCCTCGCCAGGCGCATGGGCAAGCGCCGCGTGGTTGCCGAGACCGGCGCAGGCCAGCACGGCGTCGCCACGGCCACCGCGTGCGCGCTGCTCGGGCTCGAGTGCTGCGTTTACATGGGCACTGAGGACATGCGCCGCCAGGCGCTCAACGTCGTGCGCATGGAGCTTCTCGGCGCCACCGTGCGCGGCGTGGACGCCGGCAGCCGCACGCTCAAGGACGCCATCAACGAGGCGATGCGCGACTGGGTGGCGAACGTCACCGACACCTATTACCTGCTCGGCTCTGCGCTTGGCCCGCATCCGTATCCGCTGATGGTGCGCGAGCTCCAATCGGTGATTGGCCGCGAGGCACGGCAGCAGATGCTCGACCGGATCGGCCGCCTCCCGGACATCGTCGTCGCGTGTGTGGGCGGCGGCAGCAACGCGATTGGAATATTCGACGCCTTCGTGGAAGACACGGGCGTCCGGTTGATTGGAGTGGAGGCGGGCGGCGAGCGGATCGCCCCCGGCCGCCACGCCGCGCGCTTTGCCGGCGGCAGCACCGGCGTGCTCCAGGGCACCCGCACGTTCGTGCTCCAGGACGAGGCGGGGAACATCGAGCTGACGCATTCCATCTCGGCAGGGCTCGACTACGCGGCGGTGGGCCCGGAGCACGCGTGGCTCCGCGAAATCGGCCGCACCGAGTACGCCTACATCACCGATGCGGAGGCGCTGGAAGGTTTTCAGGCGCTCGCGCGTCTCGAAGGCATCATTCCGGCGCTCGAGTCGTCACACGCCGTCGCGTATGCGATGCGTCTGGCGAACGAGGCGCGGGACGGCACGACGATCCTGATCAATCTCTCGGGTCGTGGCGACAAAGACGTGCAGAGCGTCAGCGAGGCACTGCGATGAATGCCGGTCAGGTATCCGGCGTGCAGGGCCCTGGCCGCCGGAGCCTCGGCGAAGGCGGCCGGCTGTCGAACACCTTTGAGCAGCTGCGCGCCCGGGGCACGCCTGGCCTGGTGACCTACGTGACGGCTGGCGACCCCGATCTCGAGCGGACCGGCGACATTCTGCGGAGCCTGGACCGCGCCGGCGCCGACGTCCTCGAGGTCGGCGTGCCGTTCTCGGACCCGCTCGCGGATGGCCCCGTCATTCAGCGAGCAACGGAGCGGGCGCTGGCCTCGGGGACCACGTTGAGAGGCGTGCTCGACTTGATCGGCCGCGTGCGGGCCGACGTGCGCGCGCCCATCGTGGTCTTCAGCTACGCCAACCCGATTCTGCGGCTCGCGCCCGAGCGTTTTGCGGACCAGGCGCAGGACGCCGGCGTCGACGGCGTGCTCGTGCTCGATCTGCCCATCGAAGAAGCCGGTGATTTCCGGGGCATGCTCGCGGCGCGCGGGATTGATACAATCCTCCTGCTCAGTCCGACGACTACCGACGAACGGCTACGGAAGGCCGCGGCGCTTGGCAGTGGTTTCCTGTACGCCATCTCTCGTCTCGGGGTGACCGGGGCGCGCGACGCGATTGCCCACGGCGCCCGGGACATGGTCCGCCGCATCCGCGCGGTCAGCAGCCTGCCGGTTGCTCTCGGGTTTGGCATCTCGAAGCCGGAGCACGTGCGTGAGGTCGGCCGGTGGGCCGATGCGGCCGTTGTCGGCAGCGCGCTCGTCAGCGTCATCGCGGCCGCCGGCGCGTCACCGGATCTGACGGCTCGGGTAGAGGAGTATGTGCGGTGGCTGAAGTCCTGAGTATCGAGGAGCTGCGCGGACGGATCGACGTCATCGACGATCAGCTCGTGCGGCTGCTGAACGTGCGCGTGGCCTGCGCCGTAGAGGTGGGGCGACTCAAGCACGAGGCGGGGCTTCCCATCTTTCAGCCGGAGCGCGAGGCGCAGGTGCTGGCCAGCGTTCGGCGGTGGGCGACCGATCTCTCGGGCCCGCTGACCGCCGATGCGGTGGTGCGGATTTTCGAACGGATCATCGACGAAGCGCGGCGTGCGGAGCGCGCCGCAGGCGCAGTACGAGACGGCGAGAGCCGGGACGGAGAATAGAGCCATGGTCGTAGTCATGGAAGAGCGGGCGACCGAGGCGCAGGTGGATGCGGTCATCGCGCGCCTCATCGAGCTGGGCATGGACGTCCACCGATCGTCGGGCGCCACGCGCACGGTGCTCGGCGTCGTCGGCGCCAACAAGATCGAGAAGGAGATGATCGAGATTCTCCCAGGCGTCCACGAGGTGCTGCGCATCACCGAGCCGTACAAGCGCGCCAGCCGCTCCTATCGCCCGGAGGACACCGTCGTCCAGATCGACGACGTGCGGATTGGCGGCGACGAGGTGATCGTCATGGCCGGTCCCTGCTCCGCGGAGACCGAGGAACAGTGCCGCGCGTCGGCGGCCGCCGTGAAGCGGGCCGGCGCCAAGGTGCTCCGCGGCGGCGCCTTCAAGCCGCGCAGCTCCCCGTACAGCTTTCAGGGGCACGGTGAGAAAGGGCTGCAGATGCTGCGCGACGCGGCGGACGCGCACAACCTGAAGCTGATCTCCGAGGTCATGGACATCAGCCAGATCGAGCTGATCGCGAAGTACGCCGACATGTTCCAGGTCGGCGCGCGGAACATGCAGAACTACACGCTGCTGCGCGAGCTCGGTCACGCGCGCAAGCCGGTGCTGCTCAAGCGCGGCCTCATGGCGACAATCGAGGAATGGCTGTTGTCGGCTGAGTACATCCTCTCCGGCGGCAACAACGACGTGATCCTCTGCGAGCGCGGCATCCGCACGTTCGAGACGGCCACCCGTAACACGTTCGACATCTCGGCGATCCCTGTCATCGAAAAGCTGAGCCACCTGCCGATCATCGCCGACCCGAGTCACGGCGCCGGCCGCCGCGACATGGTGGCGCAGCTCGCGCGCGCGGCGGTCGCCGCCGGCGCAGACGGTCTCATCATCGAGGTGCACAACGATCCCGACCACGCGCTCAGCGACGGGGCGCAGTCGCTGTTCCCGGCGCAGTTCGACCGCCTGATGGCGGAGCTCCGGATCATCGCGCCGGCCATCGGCCGCAGCATCTGTCTGGAGCCCGTGGCACGACGAGGTTGGGCGCGGTAGTCAACGGACGTCCTCGGCGCCACGGGCCACAGAGACTCAGAGACACAGAGTCTCTTGTATTTTGTCTCTGTCTCTCTGTGACTCCGTGGTTCGTGACAATGAGTGACCCTCCATTTCACCGCATCGCAATCGTGGGCCTCGGGCTCATCGGGGGATCGATCGCGTTTGCGGCGCGGAAGGCCTGGCCTTCGGTGCACGTGGTGGGGATCGACCGCCAGGCGATTCTCGACGAAGCGATCGCGCGCCGCGCGATTCACGACGCCGGAAAGGAGCCCGCCGCGGTGGCAGGCGCGGACCTGGTCGTGCTCGCCGCTCCCGTCCTGCAGAATCTCGCGCTGTTGAAGGAGGTCGTGCCGCACGCGGCGGGCGCGGTCGTCACCGACGTCGGCAGCACCAAGCGCGGCATCGTGAGCGCGGCGGAATCCATCGGGGACGCTGTGACGTTCGTCGGCGGACACCCGCTGGGCGGCGGCGCCCGTGGAGGTTTCGAGTTCGCCACCGCGGCGATCTTCACGCGCCGCCCCTGGATCCTCACCCCGAACAGGTCCACGCCGGCCAACGCGACGTCGCGGTTGTTTGCGTTCACGCGCGGGCTCGGCGCCGTGCCGAGCACGATGACGGCGGCGGATCACGACCGGCTGCTCGCGTTTCTGAGCCACCTGCCGCAGCTGACGGTCAGCGCGCTCATGCAGGTCGTCGGCGCGGCGGCCACCGAAAAAGGGCTGACGCTCGCCGGCCAGGGCCTCGTGGACAGCACGCGCCTCGCGTCGAGCCCGGCCAGCGTGTGGCGTGACGTCTGCGCCACCAATGCCGATGCGATTGCCGCGGCGCTCGATCAGCTCATCGAGCGGCTGACCGAGCTGCGCGCGAACCTCGAACAGGGCGACGCCATCGAAAGAACCTTCGATGAAGCGGGGCGCTGGCGCGGGGAGCTCATGAGAACGCGGGAATAGCGGGCAGCGGGCAGCCGGCAGCTGGCATCCGTCCTTCCGCCTGAAGGCGGAAGCCACAATCACGGGTACTGTGGCTTCCGGCTTTAGCCGGAAGAACTGCCAGCTGCCTGCCGCCTGCCGCCCGCTGCGTGTATACTCGGCGCCGTTCTCCAGAACTCAGCCAGGCGCGGCAGCGTTCCGCAGCGAGGAGTTGAACGCCCCGATGTGGTCACAAATTTACGATCCGCTCGGAAACGCGGCGCTCTCGACCGTGCTGGCGGCGCTGCCGGTGGTCGTCCTCCTCGGGACACTCGGCGTCCTGCGCTACCAGGCGCACGTCGCCGCCCTGCTCGGCCTGGGGACGTCACTGCTCATCGCCGTCGCCGTCTTCGGCATGCCCGCCCCGATGGCGTTCGCCACGGCGGCGTTCGGAGGCGCCTACGGTCTCTTTCCGATCGGCTGGATCGTGCTCAACGTGATCTTTCTCTACCAGTTGATGAACGATCGCGGCCTGTTCGCGGTCCTGCGGGGCAGCATCACCACGGTCACGCGCGATCAGCGTCTGCAACTGCTGCTCGTCGCTTTCTGCTTCGGCGCCTTCTTCGAGGGGGCCGCGGGATTCGGCACGCCCGTGGCCGTGACCGGCGCGATGCTGATGGGTCTCGGGTTCACGCCGCTGGCGGCGTCGGGCCTGTCGCTCATCGCCAACACCGCGCCGGTGGCGTTCGGTGCGCTCGGTACGCCCATCATTGCGCTGCAGGCCGTGACCGGGCTCGACCTGTACGAACTGAGCGCCATGGTCGGACGCCAGCTGCCGGTCTTCTCGATCATCGTGCCGTTCTGGCTGATCGCCGCGTTCGCCGGCATCGGCGGCATGATGGCCGTCTGGCCGGCGGTGCTCGTCGCCGGTGCCTCATTTGCCGTGCCGCAGTTCCTCGTGTCGAATTATCACGGGCCCTGGCTCGTCGACGTCGTCTCCGCCGTGGTGTCGATGGGAGCGTTGACGCTCTTCCTGAGGAGCTGGCATCCGCGTGACAACTGGGTGGCCCCCGGCTACAGCAACGGACCGGTACCGGTGGCGCCAGAGACCTACACGAGACAACAGATCGCGCAGGCCTGGCTGCCGTTTGTGATCCTGAGCGTGCTCATTTTCGTGTGGGGGCTGCCGCAGACCAAGGCGGTGCTCGATGGCATCTCGGCGATCCGGATTCCCGTGCCCGAGCTCCACAACCTCGTGAACCGCGTGCCGCCGGTCGTGCCGGAGCCGAGGCCGGAAGCCGCGATTTTCGTCCTCAATTGGTTGTCGGCCACGGGCAGCGGGATCTTCGTGTCGGCGATTCTCGCGGGGCTCGTCATGGGCTACCGCTTCCGCGAGCTCATGACGGCGTACTGGCGCACGTTGAAGCTGGTCCGCTTCTCGCTGCTGACAATTGCGGCGATGATGGCGGTCGGCTATACCACCCGGTATTCAGGCCTGGACGCCACGATGGGCCTGGCGTTCGCGGCCACGGGTCCGCTGTATCCCCTCTTCGGCACGATGCTCGGATGGCTCGGCGTCGCACTGACCGGATCGGATACCTCGTCGAACGTGCTGTTCGGCAGCCTGCAGCGCATCACGTCCGAGCAGCTCGGCCTCAGCCCCACGCTGATGGCTGCGGCCAACAGCTCGGGCGGCGTGATGGGCAAGATGATCGACGCACAGTCGATCGTCGTGGCGAGCACGGCGACGCGGTGGTATGGGCACGAAAGCGAGATCCTGAGGTACGTGTTCATCCACAGCGTCGTCCTGGCACTCCTCGTCGGGTTGCTCGTGTTCCTGCAGGCCTACGTGCCGCCGTTCACCTCCATGGTGGTGCGATGACGGAAGGCCGCGGCGTGAGCCAGGCATTTGTGAATGAGCTCACGCGAGTGTGCGGAACCGACGGGGTGTTTC
>DATDHP010000198.1:0-3905 GCA_036521515.1 Vicinamibacterales bacterium | reverse complement strand
GGGAATGCTCGGCAGCTCGTTTCTGGTCGTGGCGACGGCGCGACCTGGCAAGAGCATCGCCGAGATCCAGAAGATCGTCGACGAAGAGCTCGATCGCCTGAGACGCGAGCCACCGGACGCACGTGAAGTCGAGCGGGCGGTCAACCAGATCGAGGCGTCGTTCTATCGCCGCATGGAACGCGTCGGCGGCTTTGGCGGCAAAGCCGACCAGCTCAACGCCTACTACACGGCGGGCGGCAGCCCCGACTACTTCGCCGAGGATCTCGCGCGCTACACGTCGCTCTCGCCGACCGATGTGCAGGCCGCCGTGGTCCGCTGGCTGCCTGCCGACCGGCGGGTGGAATTGATCGTGGAGCCGGAGGGACGGAAATGAGCGCCACGAAGAGCACTCTTCCGGCTGAAGCCGGAAGCCACGACGATAGAGACACCTGCGCACTGTGGCTTCCGCCTTCAGGCGGAAGACGAACAGCCCTCGCTGTCCTCTCGCTCGTTTGTGGCTGCGTCGTGTCGGTTTCCATCGCGGCGCAGCAACCGGATCGCAGCCGACCGCCGGCCCTCGCCCCACCGCCGGCGCTCGACCTTCCCGCCATCCAGAAACGGATGCTCTCCAACGGTCTGCCGGTCTGGATCGCGGAGGCGCATGAAGTTCCGGTCGTGCAAGTGAACCTCGTCGCGCTCGTGGGCAGCGGCGATGATCCCGCCGACAAATACGGGCTCGCCAGCCTCACGGCGGCCATGCTCGACGAGGGCGCCGGCAACCGGTCGGCGCTCGAGATTGCCGATGCGATCGAGTTCCTGGGCGCCACGCTGGGCACGAGCAGCTCGTTTGACGCGTCGGCCGTCCGCTTGAACGTGCCTGTCGAGCGTCTGCAAGAGGCGCTGCCGGTGATGGCCGACGTCGCCCTGCGACCGACGTTCCCTCAAGAGGAGCTGAACCGCTTGCGGCAGGAGCGCATCACCGCCCTCATCCAGGCGCGCGACGAACCCGAAAGCATCGCGCCGCAGGCGTTCGCGCGGCTCCTCTACGGTCCGATGCATCGGTACGGGACCGGCGCCACGGGCACGCAGGCGACGCTCAAGGCCATGACGACGCAGGACCTGAAGGCGTTCCATGCCACCTACTACCAGCCGGCGAGTGCCGCGCTCGTCGTGGTCGGCGACGTGACGGCGGATGCGGCGGCCGCGCACCTCGAAAAGCAGTTTGGCGCATGGAAGGGTGGCGCATCCGTGAAGCGTCCAGCGGTGCCCGTCGCGCCGCAGCGGCCGCGCGGCGAGATCGTGATTGTGGACAAGCCGGGTGCGGAACAATCGCAGATTCGCATCGGGTGGGTCGGCGTCGCCCGCGACACTCCGGACTACTTCGTCCTGCAGGTGCTGAACACCATCCTGGGCGGCTCGTTCACGTCCCGGCTGAACCAGAATCTCCGCGAGAAGAACGGCTACGCCTACGGCGCGGGATCGCGCTTCGACATGCGGCTGGCGCCGGGCCCGTTCCTCGCGGCCGCTGGCGTGCAGACGGACAAGACAGCGGAGGCGTTGCGCGAGTTCTTCAACGAGCTGAACGCCATCCTGAAGCCTGTCCCGGAGGACGAGCTGAACAAGGCCAGGAACTACATCGTGCTCGGTTTCCCCAGCGAATTCGAGACGACGGGCGACCTGTCGGCGCGGATCGAGGAGCTGATCGCCTACGAGCTGCCCGACGGCTACTTCGAGCAGTACGTTCCACGTATCCGCGCGGTGACGTCGGCCGACGTGCAAAAAGCAGCGGCGAAGTACATTCAGCCGGCGCGCTTCACCGTGCTCGTGGTCGGCGACCGGAAGACGATTGAGGCTGGGGTCCGCGCGTTGAACCTCGGACCCGTCCGCGTGATATCCGTTGACGAGGCGCTGGGAGAATGAACGCGACGGTACGGCTCGACGAGTTGCTCGATTACTCGGACCACGAGCGGGCAAAGTGGAAGGCATGGGTGGCCGCCGATCCTGCCCGCATGCAGTTGCCGTTTCAACCGGGCGGGCGCTTTCCGACCGTGGGCAGCCTGCTCGACCACCTGTTTCTGGTCGAGCGGCGCCACCTCGCCCGGCTCGAGGGTGCAACGCCGCCGGAGATGACCGGCATCGCGGCGGGCGACTGGAACGGGCTGTTCGACTACGCCAGCCTCGTGCGGGCCGACCTGCGGCGGTACGTCGCGGACCTCGACGATGAGCTCGGAACCGGGACGCTGACCATCAACGTCCAGGCTGGCACGTTCATGCTGACGCGCCGCAAGCTGGCCGTGCACATCCTGCTGCACGAGGTCCGTCACCTGGCGCAGCTGGCGTACGCGGTGCGCGCCGCCGGCCTCGAGCCACCGGGCGCGCACGACCTCTTCTACTGCCCGGAGGTCGCGTGATGGAGACCTACTACCACCCGAAGGACCTCGGCAAGTTCGCCGAGATAGGCAGGGAGGCGCCGGAGCTCTGGCAGAAGTTCAACGAGTGGTACACGGCCGTGTTCAAGGAAGGCGCGCTCAGCGAGCGCGAAAAGTCGCTCATCGCGCTGGCAGTTGCCCACGCCGTGCAGTGCCCGTACTGCATCGACGCGTACAGCACGACGTCGCTCGAGAAAGGAGCGACGCCCGAACAGATGACGGAGGCCGTGCACGTCGCCGCAGCCATTCGCGGCGGCGCCTCGCTCGTCCACGGCGTGCAGATGCGGAACCAGATCGATAAGCTGTCGATGTAACGCCCAAATGCCCAATGCCCAATGCCCAATGCCCAATGCCCAATGCCCAATGCCAAAGATACCGACGCTGGTTTGCTGTGCGTCGTATTGAATTTTCATTTTGCATTTTGCATTTTGCATTTTTGAATTACCGCCTGCAGCATGGCCCTTCCCACCCTCCTCAACACGCGTAGCCCGCTGGCGGACGCCGCCACGCAGCGCGCCATGCTCGAGGCGCTGCCTCTTGCGCGTCCGTTCGACGAAGCGGCCTCAAGGGCGGGCCACCAGCCGTTGCGGACGACCGGTGTCAGCGTCCTGCAGATGAACGTGGGGCGCCGGTGCAACCAGGCGTGCCGGCATTGCCACGTCGATGCCGGTCCCGATCGTACCGAGGTCATGACGCCGGGTGTCGTGGATGCATGCCTGCGGCTGCTCGAGTCGAGCGACATCCCCGCCGTCGACATTACCGGTGGTGCGCCGGAGCTCCATCCCCGCTTTCGCGACATCGTCGCTCGCGCGCGCGCGGCAGGGCGGCATGTGATGGATCGCTGCAACCTCACGATTACGCGCCTGCCCAGCTACGAGGACATTCCGAAGTTCCTCGCCGCGCACCAGGTGGAGGTCATGGCGTCGCTCCCGTCGTTCGCGGCCAGGCAGACCGACGCGCAGCGCGGCGACGGCGTCTTCGACGACTCCATTGCGGCGCTGCGGTGCTTCAATGAGCTCGGTTACGGGGTGGATGGCTCGGGACTGCTGCTGAACCTGGTGACCAATCCCGTGGGCGCGTTTCTCCCGGCCGCGCAGGGGGCGCTCGAGGCCGACTGGAAGCGGGAGTTGCGGCGGCGTCATGGCATCGTCTTCAATCGGCTCTACACGATCACCAACATGCCCATCAGCCGATATCTGCAATACCTGATCGAGTCGGGCAACCTGCAGGCCTACATGGACAAGCTGGTGAACGCCTTCAACCCGGCTGCCGTGAACGGGTTGATGTGCCGGTTCACGCTGTCGGTCGGGTGGGACGGCCGGCTCTTCGACTGCGACTTCAACCAGATGATCGACCTCGGCACCGCATCCGGGTCGCCGCAAACCATCTTCGAGGCAACAGTGACAAGCCTCACCGGGCGTCGAATCGTGGTTGGTCCTCACTGCTTCGGTTGCACGGCGGGGGCGGGATCGAGCTGCGGCGGTGCCACTGTGTGAC
>DATDHP010000197.1:0-3773 GCA_036521515.1 Vicinamibacterales bacterium | reverse complement strand
CACCGCGCGCATCGCCGGAGAGTCGCCGACGAGCTCCATCCACATGAAGTCGGATCCGGGCTCGACCGGCTCGCCGCCGGGCCGGCGGCACAGCCCTGATGGAGCCGCCTCGATTAACTGTGCAAAGCGTTTCTCGGTCATGCGCTCGATCTCGTGCGCTCTGCGCCGGCGTCGATCATTTCCATGACACGAATCACGGATCGCCTGCGAGGGCAGCGTCACGGAACACGAAAGCAACGACTGGCTGAGTGCCGATGATTCAGCCGTTCGCGAGCACGATCGCGGTCACCTGCTCCCGCTTGCCTGACGAGGAGAGGGAGTCACACGTGCGGACGCACACGTTGGGGCGAGAGCGGACCGACCTGGTCTCGCGGGGTGCACACGTTCTCAATGAGCGTGCCGCCTGGGGGGTGAAGGACGAGGCCACGGTACGACCCGTGGATTGGTCTGTCAAGGCACTTTGCACACGCGCGCAGAGGGGATGCGAGGATTCCGTGAAGGCCGCCTCAGCCGCGGATGATCCCCAGCACCTCGTCGCGCTTCTTCTCCATGAGCTCAGGCGACGCTGCCTCGAGGTTCAGGCGGAGCAGCGGCTCCGTGTTCGACGCGCGCACGTTGAAGTGCCAGTCGGGGTAGTCCACCGACACGCCGTCCATCTTCGCGATCCGGGCGTCCCGGTAGCGCGCCTCGATCGCCTGCAGCTTGGCGGGGACGTCGTCCATGCTTCTCAGCTTCGTGTTGATCTCGCCAGAGATGAAGTACTGCTCGCGGAGCGGCTGCAGCAGGTCGCGCAGCGACTTGTTCTTCTTCGACATCAGCTCGAGGATGAGCAACGCCGGGATGAAGCCGTTGTCCGCGTAGGAGAAGTCGCGGAAGTAATAGTGTCCCGTCACCTCGCCGGCAAACACCGCGTCCTCCTGGCGCATGCGCTGCTTGATGAACGCATGGCCCACGCGGTTCATCAGCGCCCGGCCGCCCAGCCGCCCGACCACGTCCTGGACGGCGCGGCTCGCGCGCAGGTCGTAGATGATCGTCGCGCCGGGATACTTCAGCAGGAACGCCTCGGCGAGCAGCGCCGTGATGAAGTCGCCCGAGATGAACTCGCCGGTGCCGTCGAGGAAGAAGCAGCGGTCGGCGTCGCCGTCCCACGCGATGCCGGCGTCCGCGTTCTGGCGGATCACTTCCGCCGTGATGTCGCGCCGGTTCTCCTCGATGAGCGGATTGGCTTCGTGCGTCGGGAAGCTCCCGTCAATCCGGAAGCAGAGCCGTGTCGTCCTGCAGGGCAGCCGATCGAACAGCTCCGGCGCCACGAGGCCGGCCATGCCGCTGCCGGCGTCGAGCACGACGTTGAACGGCTTGATAATCGACGGGTCGATGAACGATGTCACCTTCTCGAGGTACTCGGGAAGGACGTTCCGGCTGCTGAGCGAGCCGCGGGTGGGCGCCGGCGCCGGCAGGCTGTCGTTGACGATCATGTCGCGGATCTCGCCGAGCCCCGCGTCGCCGCTCAGCGGCTGCGCGCCGCGCCGCACCATCTTGACGCCGTTGTACTGCCTGGGATTGTGCGAGGCGGTCACCTGCGCCCCGCCCTCGAGGTCGTCCTTCACGACGGCGAAGTACATCATGTCGGTGGGCGCCAGGCCGTAGTCGACGACGTGGGCGCCCTGTTCCCGGGCGCCTTCGATGAACGCCGTGGCGATGCCGGGCGACGACAGGCGCATGTCGCGCGTCACGCCGATGCGCGACGCGTCGAGGTAGGCCACGAAGCCGCGCCCGATCTGGCGCGCCACGTCCTCGTCGATCTCCGAGGGATAGAGCCCCCGGATGTCATATGCCTTGAAGATCGCCGTGTTGATCTGCATGGGAGTCATCAAACGCGCGTGTAATCGGTGAGCGTCGTTTTGTCGCCGAGCACCGCCCCGTGGTTCACGCTGGTGTTGCGGCCGAGATGGCAGTTCCGGCCGACGATCGCATCGCGCACGGAGGCCTCGCGGCTGACGCGGCAGTTCGGCCAGATGATGCCGCCCTCGATCTGGACGCCCTCGCCGATCTGCGTCTGCCTCCCGATGACCGAGTACGGGCCGATGCGCGCGCCCGCCTTGACGAGGACGCCCTCGTCCACGAAACAGGGCCCCTCGACCGAGGCGCCCTCCTCGATCCGCGCGTCCGGCGATACGGCCGTCCGCGGCGCCGGCATGCCCTTGAAGGGCACGGCCTGGAAGCGGCCGTCCATGATGTCGCGGTGGACCTGCCGGTACATTTCCGGCGTGCCGATGTCGATCCAGTAGCCGCCGTAAATGCTGGCCACGAACGTCTCGTTGCGCTCGACGAGCGACGGGAAATAGCTCCGCTCGATCGACCAGGAGACGTCGCTCGGAATGCGATCGAACGTGTCGGGCTCGAGGACGTAGATCCCGGCGTTGATGTTGTTCGTCGTGATCTGCTCGGGCGTCGGCTTCTCCACGAAACGCTTGATGTTCCCATCATCGTCTGTCTCGACGAGGCCGTACGCGCTCGGGTTGTCCACCGGCGTCAGCACGATGGTGGCGCGCGCCCGGCGTTCGCGGTGCAGCCGGATCACGGCCGCCAGGTCGATCTCTGTCAGGATGTCGCCGTTGAAGACGACGACCGATTCGGTCAGGTTGTCGCCGGCATACTTGACGGCGCCGGCCGTGCCGAGCGGCGCCGGCTCGACGACGTAGCGGATCTTGATGCCGACCTCCGATCCGTCACCGAAGAGCTCCTCGATGCGCCGGGGCTGATAGTTGAGGCTGAGAATGACCTCGTCGATCTCCGGCACCTGCCTGAGCAGGTCGATCTGGTAGTGGAGGAACGGCCGGTTGAAGATGGGAACGATGGGCTTGGGAGTGTGGATGGTCAGCGGCCTCAGACGCGTGCCTTTTCCCCCAGCCAGGAGGATCGCCTTCATGACAATCAACGATCATACATGCGCCAGCCGTGCCTGCCCGGCCAAAAAGCGTCCGAACCGGTCGAGTTGTGGTCGTGCAACCACGGCTTAGGCGCGGCCGCCTTCGCGGCCGCGCAGCCCAGTAACGAAGGTTCGCCGTTGCCGACGCGCGTTTTTTGCTGGTCGGTTTGAGGCGAAGCTTCGTTACAATGAGGCCGTCCACCGATGAACCTGCCGAACTCGCTCACGCTGGCGCGCATGTTCCTCGTGCCGCTGCTGGTCGTCGCGCTGCTGACGGAGTTCGAGGGACACCGCATTGCCGGCATCCCCAAAGAGCTCGTGGCCGCCGCGATCTTCGCGCTCGCGTCGGCGACCGACTGGCTTGACGGCTATCTTGCGCGCCGCCGCCGCCAGGTCACGTGGCTGGGGCAGATGCTCGATCCGATCGCCGACAAACTGCTCACCTCGGCGGCGTTCATCTCGCTCGTGCAGCTCGACCTCGCTCCCGCATGGATGGTGGCGCTCATCATCGGCCGTGAGTTCGCCATTACAGCCCTGCGCAGCCTCGCCTATACCAGGGGCATCACCATCCCGGCCTCGCCCCTCGGCAAGATCAAGATGGCCTCGCAGGTGACCGCGATCCTGTTGCTGATTCTCGGCTGGGGTCCGCTGCCGTGGCTGGCGCCGATCGGGTACGGCGCGCTCTGGGTGGTGATGTTGATGGCGGTCGCATCCGCGGTCGATTACTACCGGCGGTTCCAGGTGCTGGTCAATGCCCGCGTGACCGACGTGAACGTCGCACGCGAGGCGAAGGCGACGAAGACAGCGTAGCTGAGAACTCCGTCGTTCACGCTTCTCTGTTCTC
>DATDHP010000196.1:0-2165 GCA_036521515.1 Vicinamibacterales bacterium | reverse complement strand
AGGCGATTCGTTGCCTGATCAACTACGCGCGCGAAAATGCCGACAAGCAACGCGACATCTTCGAGGAGGTGCGCTGCCTCGATTGCTAGAAGGATTGGACCGGAACTCGGGGGCGACCCGTCGATTCACTTGTGTTGACAGTTGTGGGGGCCGCCTTCAGGCGGCCCGAGGGCCGGCTGAAGCCGGCCCCTGGAGTTTCTACATATTCTCAGGCTGCAGCGCTGCTGGTGAGCGCGCGATCTGTGAGTGTGACATCGAATTCTTGCAACAGCTCAGGATGTTCGACCATCTCTTTTCGCAACAAGGTGATGAGATCAAGGCACGACGGGCGATGCGCGCGTCGTCGCCACTTGGGCAAGGGGGCATAGGCGGCTCCCCGCTCGGCGCCAAAGGTGAGTAAGGACGCCAGCAGCAGGGCACTGTAGGCGGCGACGGCGAGGACTGGCTGCTTGGGAACGGCGACCGGATTCCACAACTGGGCTTGGCCCACACCCAAGGTGTCCTTCTCGTCGCGATGATTGACTTCGATCTGCCAGCGGTCGAAATAGATTTGCAGCAGGGCGCGTGCACCACTCCGCAGGTCGGTCGTCAGCAGATAGGCTGGGTGCCGATAGTACCGCCGCGCACTCAGGCGTTTGCGGTAGGGCGTGGGCGCGACGACGAAGAGGCGCAGCGGGCGGCGCGCGGCCCCGTGGCGCCAATGGACGGCGGGGACCTCTTTATAGCGAATCGTGCGCCGCTTGCCGCCGTAGCAGACCTTCAGCCCCTGCCACGGGCGTGCCTCATCGTGCCGGACCTGGTCGGGCGTGAACGTCAGGGGATCGTAGAACCGACGGCCCCCCGCGGCAGCGCGGTGGCACAACACGGCGTCTTTGCGGGTCCGCACGATCAGCTCGGTGCGGTCGATCGTCGCGCGCACGCACGTGCGGTTGCAGAAGCTATTGTCGCCGGCCAGCACCACCGTCTTGGTCACGCCGCCGGCCACATCGACGGCGTGCCGAATGGCGTGCGCCATCTCCACGAAATGCTGCGACAGATTGTGCGTTTTGATGGCCGCCTTGTATTGCGTCCACGCCGCGGCACTCGCGCGGCGCGACGGCTTTTGCACATACGACACCTCTTCGAAGCGCACCGGCAGCGCCCGTGTATAGCGCGGGGCGCGGCGGTGCACCGGCACGAGCAGCGACGCTTGCAGAAAGCGCACGGCGCGGATCAAATTGACATGAAACGGCGGGGACAGCGGGTCACGGTGGAAGGCCGCCTGCAGAATACAGCGCCCGGTCTTCGGCAGCCGCGTGTCATCGACCGCCACGCCCACCAGGCGGCCGCGACACAGCGGCAGCGCGCGCTGCCAAATCGGGTGAAAGAGGGCTTGCGGCTGCCAGTGACAGCGGGAATGCAGAAAGTACTCCGCGCTCCAGCTGCGGCCCTGTCCGCCATTGGTCCAGATGATGCGCGACAAACAGCGGCGGCCCAGACAGACCAACGAGCCGAGCGCTTGTCGCACGGCGCGCCGCCACGTCCGCTGCTGCGGAAAGACGTCGCGCCACGGGCCCACGATGTCGAGGACCGTCGCCAGCAGCGTCGCGCTCATCGTGCCTCTGGCCGAAGGCCGAAGGTGTTCTTCTCGGTGCGCACGAACCGGTCGCCGCGCGCCACCTTCTTGGTCAGCGAGGACACGAGACTCTCGCGATCGACGGCGACGCCAAAGCGGGCCTCGAGGCGGCTCAAGATCTCCGCGACATGCAGGGGGGCACGGGCGGACTTGAGTATGTCATACGCCATGTCTACTTGTGACCGACCTTTGCGACGCCGCGCGCCGGCGGCGGGGCGCGACTCGCCTCGGCGCAGGCGCCGAACGGCACGGAGTTGGGCATCTAATGACGCCTCAAAGGCGCCCAGAATGACGTCCTTCAGATCCTCGTCGGGCATGCGGCACTCCTGTGCGAGGGACGCGCACAGCGTGCCACGTTCACGTCTGTCTGTCAACACTATTAGTGACAGACAGACTCAAATGTAGAAACTCCAGGGGCCGGCTTCAGCCGGCCCGTGCCAGGTGTGGCTTCAAGCTTCAGCTGGAAGGACCGCGGTCGCTTCAATCTCCACCATCGCCCCGGCGTCGACCAGTCGGGTGATGCCGACGAGCGCCATCGCGGGATAGTGAT
>DATDHP010000195.1:0-1728 GCA_036521515.1 Vicinamibacterales bacterium | reverse complement strand
CGTGCGTTGATTGAGGCGCTCGAGCTCGTGGAGGCGTGCCGGAATCTCTGCGAGAACTCCGGCGCGCCCTGGATGCTTGAGAATCCGATCGGCAGTCTGAGCACGTACTGGCGCGAGCCCGATTTTACATTTCAGCCGTGGGAATACACGACGCCGAAGGAACAGAAGCGGACTTGTATCTGGGCCGGGAATAATTTCGTGGTCCCGCAACGGGAAGTCTTCGACGAACCGCCGGATGTCAAGCCATCCTGTTGGATGGCATCGCCGAGTCCTGATCGCGCCGATAAACGAAGCGTGACGCCTGAGGGGTGGGCGCGGGCCGTCTTCGCGGCCAATGCACCGTGGCTCGAGCACGACTGATGACGATCGGAGAGTCGCGATGATTGACCAGCAGGCGAGCTGATGCCGCTGCTCTGCGCGTTCACCGTGCTCGGCGCCGCGAAGCCGCAGGAAGATGTGTGATGAAAGACTCAAAGCGCCACGCTCAACAGCGAGCCGACGCCTTGCTAAAACAGGCGGGCACGCAACGGCTCTCAAGACTTGAGCTGATCGAATTGATCGAAAACCTTCGCGATGGGCGTGACCCTTCGCCCGCAGGTTCAGAGCTTGCCGATGCCTATGATTGGTTCTATCCGGCCTTGGAACGATACAAGCGGTCCCTGCAATAACTGTGATGGCCCTCGTCTGTGCGTTCACCGTGTACGGCGCCGCGCAGCCGCAAGGCTCGCTCACGGCGGACCGTCGTGGCCGGATGCGGCACAGCAACCACGCGTCGCTGATGGCGTGGCGGTCGGATATTCGCGCCGCCATGCAAGTGCATGTGCCGCACATCGCCCACGCGCTGTTCAGCGGCCCGCTGGCGGTCCGCATTGTGTTTGCCATCCCGAAGCCGCCGAGCGTGTCGCGGCGGCGCCTGTTCCCGACGGTGGCGCCGGATCTCGACCGCCTCGTCAGAGCCGTGGGGGATGCACTGACGCAGACGGTCGTCCGCGATGACAGCCAGATCGTGCATTGGGACGCGTGGAAGGTGTATACCGATGGCCCGGCGGAGGCGCGGATCGAGCTCTGGGAACCGGACGCGGTGGTGCCGCTGTCCACGGTGAATCCGTTTCAGCAGCAAGGCTTGTTTTGATGTCATTCGTGCGATCGCCTTTTCAGGCGCTTGGCGTTGCGATCGAGCACGGCGGCCATGCGGGTTTGCCAGCCGCGGCCGCTGGCCCGGTACCGGGCCAGGCTGTCGCGCTGCACGCGCAGACTGATGGCGACTTTGGTCGGGGCGTGCTGCGCTCCGCGACGGCGGCGCTGTGCGGTGGCGTGCGTGTCACGGATGCCCTGCGCGACGGTGGCCGGCAGATCGCCCGGAAAGGGCTTCGCCCGCGCGAAGTCGTCCGGCGTCCATTCCGGCGGATCAACGGCGTGGCGTTTGGCTGAAGGCATGGCGATACTCCTCGCGCTCGCGGCAGGGCACGATGGACTGATTGTATATACATTTTGCGCAAGGGTCAAGGCGTGGTGATCGAGCTCGGGATCTGGCTGCTGCTGGCGTGGGTGGTGTGGCAGACCGCGCGCTACAGCGCGGCGTGGCCCTGAGCGGAGGACGGCATGAGCATTACCGATCCGGAACTCCAACTGACGCGCGACACCATCACGGCCATTCGCGCCCAGCTCGATACGCTGGAAGCCGCGCTCCCCGCCAGTCCCCCGGACCCACCGGAGTCCGAGTGGCCG
>DATDHP010000194.1:0-13825 GCA_036521515.1 Vicinamibacterales bacterium | reverse complement strand
AGGCGTCCGTCTTCGTTCATGTCAGCCGCCGAGGCGGACTGCGAGGTCGAGTAGGGCAGGACGTGGACGGGATTCGAGAACGCTCCATCGCCGTGGCCGGTGTCGACGAACACTCCACTGCCGAACTCGGTAACCGCGAGGTCGAGCCTGTTGTCGTTGTCGAAGTCGGCGAGGGTGACGTGCAGGCCCGTTGGTTGGTGAAATGGAAGGCCGGCCGTGGAATGTGCCATCGCCATTGCCGAACATCGTGAGCACGATGCCCGCGATCCAGTTCGCGCCAACGAGATCGGCGATGCCGTCGTTGTTGATGTCGCCGGCCGCAAAGCTGTAATCCGACCTTACTGCGTAACGCGCAGTCAGGATTCGAAATGGATCACGGGACGACGCCCGGCGCTCTCCAGCGCTCACGTTGACGAGGGCCGGCTTGACAGCATTGCGCGCGGGCACACAGGACCCGCCGGTGGAATCGACCCCCACCGGCAATGAACGGAGTGGCGCCCCGAGTGATGTGACGGCGTCGGGAACTGGTCAGCCTTTCTCGACTGGTCCCACCGGCGCCGGCCGCAACCCCGGTTCCACCCGCTCCTCGGGTTGCGTCCGCGCGATTGCGCCGTAGGTCAGCGCGCCCAGCACGGCGCCCGCAATCGGTGCGATCCAGAACATCCAGAGCTGGGCGAGGGCCCAGCCGCCCACGACCACGGCCGGTCCGGTGCTGCGCGCCGGGTTCACGGAAAGATTCGTGACCGGGATGCCGACCAGATTAATCAGGGTCAAGCCAAGACCGATTGCGATCGGGGCGAACCCGCGTGGCGCGCGGTCGTCTGTCGCGCCCAGGATGATCAGGAGAAAGATCATCGTGAGCACGATCTCGGCAAGCAGACCCGCAACAAGGGAGTAACCACCGGGCGAGTGTTCTCCGTATCCGTTCGCGGCCAGCCCGCCGTCGAGGGTGAAGTCCGGACGGCCGCTCGCGATCGCGTAGAGAACGAACGCAGCCACAATCGCGCCCGCGACTTGCGCGACGATGTAGGGAAGTACTTCGGAAGAGCTGAAGCGACGGCCGACGGCCAGGCCAATCGATACCGCCGGGTTCAGGTGACATCCCGAGATGTGTCCGATGGCGTACGCCATCGTGAGCACCGTCAGGCCGAACGCGAATGACACGCCGAGCAGGCCGATCCCGACGGCGGGAAAGGCCGCCGCCAGGACCGCGCTGCCGCAGCCACCCAACACGAGCCAGAACGTCCCGATGAACTCTGCCGCTAACGGGCGCGCGAGCGTCATGATCACTCCTTCGCCACGGGAGCGTGTGGCGTTGTGAGACGACGCGGATTATATGCCAGCACACGGATTGGCGATCGCGGGGGCAGGTTGTAGCTCACGCCGAACTTGAGCGCGTGCGTCTCCGGTGAGCAGCGACGCGATAATTCCGAGATGAAAGTCGGGGTGAATTCAGGCGAGCTCGTACAGGGTAACTCCACGGCGCTCGCGAACCGCAGGGGACGCGTGTAGCCTGCAGCGGGCAGCTGGCAGTAAACTCCGGCAAGAGAACCGGGAGGAGCGCGAAGCCTTTCACTCCATCGTTTCGCGCACAGTCCACTGCCGGCTGCCGGCCGCCGGCCACTGTTCACGCGAGCCTAGTCCCACTCTCGTTCGACGCCATGCCCTCGCGCCTGATCGCCGTGATCGGGCGTAATGAACCCGAGGAGACACCCTGGCGAGCCGTCCCTGAGCAGATGGCAGCGCACTTTGATCTTGTCGCCGACCCTGACGTCCCCCTTCTTGACGCCGTTGTTCATGATGGCATTCGGACCGGCGGCTTCCAGCGCCCAGAGGGTGGCCTCACCCTTGGCATCCTTGACTTCCATGTAGACCCAGGAATGCGGGACCACCATGTGCAATTCCTTGATCACGCCCTCCATGTTCGTCCACTTGGTGACTTCGTAGGCATTGTGGGAATGGTGCGCACGGGTCGGCACCGCCAACACAACCGCACAGATGGCCGCCGCAAGGATCAGGGATTTCAACTGCATGATCGCTCTCCTGCCAAGGAAGAATTTCAACCTCAGTATGGTCAATCTGCAATCTTCAATCACGATCTTCAATCACAAATGTGACCATCCCGATGATCAAATCGCAGATTGAAGATTGAAGATGCTCAATTCTGTTGCCCTCGGCCCCGGCCCTGGCCTTGACCTTGACCCTGACCTTGACCCTGCCCGCCACGACCGGCGCGGGGCGGCTTCGGGTATCCATTGATGTACATCTGCGTGCCAACCCACTGATAACGGACACCATTCCCCTGCTCGTCGAGGAATCGCATGGATATCTGGAACAGTCCGGGAGGCGGCGCACTCTTTTGCACCGTCGCCTCGAGGATGTAAAGGCGATCCTCGTGCATGTGCACGACGCCGAAGGTTCGCGAGCCGTCGGCATTGACCAGATGGATCTCATGTCCCTCGATCACGTCCGAGTTGTAGTGCGCGTAGTGGGTCACCTTGGCGCCCTGTCTGTTGATGAAGTTCCAGGACGCATAGACGATCGCGCCGCGCATTTCTTCCGACGCGTCATCCTGGCACTGGTCGCCGTCGCCGCCGTCTGCCACGCACTTCTTGTTTCGTTCCTGATGCAACGTAACGGCGTCCTTGTAATTCACGACGGTGACCGAGTAACGCCCGCGCGGGCCCTCGTGGCTATATACCCGGCCCGGCAGGGTGATGCGGTATTCGGTCGGGTAGGTGATCTCCCGCACGGTTGGTTGACCCGGGAAACTGATGCTGAAAAAATCCTGACGGCTGACGTAATCGGTCCAGTCCTGAGCGAAGGACAGCCCCGAGCAGACGATGACCGCCGCCGGTATGAGTGGAATCAGACGCATTGACGTATCCTCCGCACCTCTCCGTGGTCGTATCCGCGACCCTGTCCCGACCGTCCGGAACGACCAGATACTATACCGGCGCCCGGTGGCGGAGCGAGTGTTTCGAGCACCCCTGTAGCCCGCAGCCGGCAGCCAGCAAGCAGACCGCCCGCTGCCGGCTGCCGGCTGCTCAGGGATCGGCGGCCGCGGCAACCGCCCCGATGGTGGGCGCGGGCTCCGCGCGGTAGCGGCGCAACTCCGGCGTCGAGGAGGCCAGCCACCCGGTTGCCGCGAGGCACCCGAGGCCGCCGGTGATCACCGCAAGCGGGGCGCCGATCCAGTTCGCCACCACGCCGGCTTCCAGCTCCCCCAGTTCCGGCCCGCCACGAAAGAACACCATGCTGACGCCGAGCATCCGTCCACGAAGATGGTCCGGCGTCTCGAGCTGCCGCACCAGATTGCGAATCACGACGCTCACCGTGTCGGCGGCCCCCGTCATGGCCAGGCATGCGAAGCTGATCCAGAAGGAGCGGGAGAGTCCGAACCCGACAGTGGCCGCGCCGTAGATCGCCACCGCCCACAGCAGCACCGGTCCGCGGCGCCTGATGTGATGGGTCAGGAGCACCATCGCCGCGCTCATCGTCACGGCGCCCGTGGCCGGCGCCGCGTAGAGCCAGCCATAGCCCCGGGGACCCACCTGCAGAATGTCCTGCGCGAAAATCGGCAGCAGCGCCATGGCCGAGGAGAAGAACGTGGCGAAGAAATCGAGCAGCATCGTCGATCGGATGAGCGGCGAGCTGAAGACGAACCGCAACCCTGCGCGCGCGGCGCGCCACGAGATATCGTTGCCGGCGTGGGCGGCGTCGGGTCTTTCCGGGACGCCGCGCATCATCAGCAATCCCGCTATCACGAACCCGAACGAGAGGGCGTTCACCAGATACACCCAGGTGAGCCCGGCCGAGGCGATGACGATGCCCCCGATGGCGGGACCGGCGACGGCGGCCGATTGCATCACGATCGCATTGAGGCTGATCGCGCTCGGCAGGTGCTCGCGCGGCACGAGCGTCGGCACGAGCGATTGCCGCGCCGGTAGATCGAAGGCGCCCACGGCGCCGCCGAGCGCGGCCAGCGCGTAGATGGGCGAGAGCACGGAGACGCCGCCCGCAGTGACCAGCGCGAGGGCGATCGCGACGAGCGCGGCGCCGGTCTGGGTGACGAGCATCAACCGGCGGCGATTGTGCGCGTCGGCCACGACGCCGGCGACGATCGAGAAGGCGACGATCGGCACGACTCGCACGAGA
This sequence comes from Vicinamibacterales bacterium, assembly GCA_036521515.1. Taxonomy (GTDB): domain Bacteria; phylum Acidobacteriota; class Vicinamibacteria; order Vicinamibacterales; family UBA2999; genus Gp6-AA40. Next base: position 9,667 of record DATDHP010000194.1, on the reverse strand, counting down.
CCGACCATGCCGAGCGCCAGCCCCTTGCGGTCGGGCGGCGCCAGCAGCGAGACATGCCACAGCAACGCCGCGTTCTGCATGTACGAGCCGGTGAACGAGAGCAGGAGCCCGATCCAGAGGAGGCGGAAGTTACGATGGTGAAGGGCGACCAGTGAGGGATGCGAAAGGTTCATGGAGATCACGACACACCGAGGCACCGAGGCACCGAGGGCAATTCCATGGCTGTTCTCGGTGCCTCGGTGCCTCGGTGTGACGTAATCGGTGGCATGAAGGGATTATTTGAGCCGCTGCCGCGCCTGTTCCTTGAAGTCCAGGTCCTCGGGCTCCCAGTCGGGGTTGAGCGGCGCGGCGAGCACCTTCTGCAGCTCCTCCCGCGCTTGGCGATCGCGATTCAGCTCGAACAGCGTTTCCGCCAGGAAGAAGTGCGACGCCGTGCTGTCGGGATTGTAGGCGAGCGACTTCCGGATGTGCTCCTCGGATTTCTGTTTGCTGCCGCCGAACAGGCCCGGTACTTTGTAGTACCAACGTCCGAGCGCGCGGTCGGCGGATCCCTGCTGGAACGCGGGATCGATGCGCAGCACCGTCTCGAGCGCGTCCTTGATCGCACCGCGGTAGCGGAGCCCCTGGCGCATCCCGAACGACTCGGCCAGCGCCCCCATGTTGGCGGCCATCCAGAAATGGCCTTCCGGCCGGTTCGGCGCCAGCATCGCCGCCTGCCGGCCGGCGGCAACGCCGCGCTCGAGCGCGGGCCGGCGTGCGGCAGCGGGCCCATGCGTGCCGATCCAGTAGGTTGCGCGCGCCAGCTTCCATGCAGCGTCGGCGTCGGCCGGGTTGCTCGTCACCTGCTGCTCCCACAGGTCGACCGCCGCTTCGGCTTTTCCGGCCGTCGCGCGCTCGCGGTAGAGCGCGTCGGGGTCCGGCTGGGCGGAGATCGCCGCACCGGGGACGAGAAAGAGCGCGATGTACAATACGCGGATGGAGGACCTCATCCGGCAGCTGCTCGTCGAGGTGGGAGAAGACCCCGACCGCGACGGGTTGATTCGTACTCCTGGGCGCGTCGAACAGTCACTGCGGTTCCTGACCAGCGGATATGCGGCGGACATCGACGAGGTCCTCAACGATGCCCTCTTCACCGTCGATTATAGCGAGATGGTGATGGTCAAGGACATCGACTTCTACAGTCTGTGCGAGCACCACCTCCTGCCGTTTTTCGGCAAGATCCACGTGGCGTACATCCCGCGCACGCAGGTGATCGGGCTCAGCAAGATCCCCAGGCTCGTGGACGTGTTCGCGCGCCGCCTGCAGATCCAGGAGCGCCTGACCAACCAGATTGCGGAGACGATCCGCGAGAAGATCGATCCGCTGGGCGTGGCGGTGATCTGCGAGGGCACGCACCTGTGCATGTCGATGCGCGGCGTGGAGAAACAGAACTCGTTTGCGGTGACCAGCGCGATGGTTGGCGTGTTCCGCGACAACGCGCGGACGCGCATGGAGTTCCTCGAGCTCGTGCGGCACCGCGGCTCCGCCGTGTCGGGGCTGCCGCCGGGCGCCGGGCTCGCCTGCGTCAATGATTGAAATGCGCAGCTTTTTTCTCGTCGCCCTGCTGATCGTCCCGGCCATCCCGCTGGCGGCGCAAACGCGCGCGCCCGCGCGCCGGCCCGCCACGCCTCCGCCGCCGGCGAAAGTGATGGAGCCTGCGGTACTGCAGTGCCCGTCGCTGCTCGGCGAAGGCGTGCAGACGAAGCGGGCGTTCTGTGACGTGCTCACCGGCCGCGATCCGGCCGGCGGCATCATCATCGCCCTTCCGGCGCACACCGGACCCGTCACGCTGACCTTCGACCTGCACAACCGGCACACCTACTCCGAGGAGCTGGCGAAGACCAATCGCGCGTACCGCCGCTACACCGCCACCATCGGCGTGCTGACCGCGGACAACACGCTGCTCTCGCGCGCGATCGTGCAGAACGAATTCCGCACCGAAGCCGACCTGCTGGACCGCGTCGGCGGCGGCGCCGGCCCGGGCGGCGTGAAGGCGGTCGCGCCCACCGGTCTCGAGACAATCACGTTGACCATTCCCGCCGAGGAACAGAGCGTCAGCGTCCTCGGCGAGAAGCTCCTGGTGATCCGGCCGGACGCCACGGCCCCCGACACCTTCAGCGCCCCCGGCCGGCCCATTGCCGTCATCAGCAACGCGACGATCGAGTACCAGCCTGCGCCGGTGCGCCGGACGCCTCCCCCCCGACGCCGTTGAACGGCCGCGCCGAACTGCTGTCGATCATCGTCCCTGTTTTCAACGAGGTCCGTACGGTTCGCGCGGTCATCGATCGGCTGCTGTCGATCGATTTGCCCATCGAGCGCGAGATCCTCGTCGTCGACGACGGGTCGACCGACGGGACGCGGGACGTGCTGCGGCGCATCGCGGACGACGGCTGCCGTGTCAGCGTGCTGGAGGCGGATCGCAACGGCGGCAAAGGCAGCGCGATCCGGCGCGGCCTGGAACGCGCGCGCGGATCGATCATCGCGATCCAGGACGCGGACCTCGAGCTCGATCCGGTGCAGCTGGCCGAGCTGGTGGCGCCGATCGTCGCCGGCGAAACCGGCGTCGTCTACGGATCGCGGCTCCTTCGCGCGCAGGCGGGCATGCCCTGGCTCACGCGGGCCGCCAATCGATTCCTCACCGCCGTCACGAACATCTTGTTCGGATCGTCGCTGACGGATATGGAAACCTGCTACAAGGTGATGAGGACGGACGTGGCACGCGGCCTCGGGTTGCGGGCGGACCGCTTCGACATCGAGCCCGAGATCACCGCGCGGCTGCTCCGGCAGGGTCACCGCATCCGCGAGCTTCCCGTCCGGTTCGACGCCCGGACGCGTGCGCAGGGGAAGAAGATCGGGTGGCGCGACGGCGTGCGTGCCCTGCAGGTGCTGGTCGCCGAGCGTTTCAGGGATTCCTGAAACGAAGCAAATGGTGATTTGCGATTCTCGATTGTTGAATCGATATCGACTGGTGATTGTCGAATGGTGATTCATTCACGAATCACCACACGACATTCGACAATCGATTCACGAATCGACAATCAAGAATCAGCAATGAATAGCAGATGAGGAAGGTCGCGCTGACGGTGCTGCTCGCGGGTGTGGTGGCGGCGGGCGTGCGCTGGGGCACGTTCGTCGCCGGCGGCTCCGATTCCTTCTGCTACGCGCACCAGGCGGAGCGGTGGGCTTCGGGACGGCTGCAGGTGGTCGAACCGCTGGCGCTCGAGGCGCCGTGGCCCGAGGCACCATTGTCATTCGCCCCCGCGGGGCACGTCCCATCGCCGACGCAGCTCGGCGCGCTGGCACCGATCTGTCCGGCGGGCCTGTCGCTCGCGATGGCGCCGTTCCGATGGCTTGGCGGCCGTGACGCCATTTTTCTCGTGGTGCCGCTGTTCGGCGCGCTGCTGGTCGGCGCCACCTTCATCGCTGGCGCACGCTTTGGCGCCCGCGTAGGCCTCGCCGCCGCCGCGATCGTCGCCTGCAGTCCGGTGTTTCTGTATCAATTGATGCAGCCGATGAGCGACGTGCCGGCGGCGGCATTGTGGGTGCTGGCGGTGGCCTCGGCGACAGGCACGGCGACGCGCGGACCGCTCGTCGCCGGCGTGGCCGCCGGCGCGGCGATCCTGACGCGGCCCAATCTCCTGCCGCTCGGTGTGCCAATCGCCCTTTTCCTGCTGTTCCGTCCTGAACGCGCCTGGCGTGATCGGCTCAGCGCCGCCCTGGCCTGCACGGGCGGCGCCAGCGTGGGCTGCGTGGCGGTCGCGCTGATCCAGAATGCGTTCTACGGATCGCCCTTCAGCTCGGGGTACGGCTCGCTGGAGGTCCTGTTTCGTGCCGAGCACGTCGGACCAAACGCGTCACATTACCTCTCGTGGATGTCGGAGGCGCATACGCCCGTGTGGCTGGTCGCGCTGGCCGCGCCGCTGGTCCTGCCGGGAGCGCTCAGCGCGCTGTATGCCGCAATGTTCGTGGTGAACCTCGCGTGCTACCTCCCGTACGTGACGTTCGCCGAATGGGCGTACGTGCGATTCCTGCTGCCGACCATTCCGCTCGTGTTGGTCCTGATGGTGGCGACGATTGACGCTGCCTGCCGTCGCCTGTTGCCGCGCGCCGCGGCGCCGGTCCTGGCGGTCGTCACGCTTGTGCTGGCCGTGGTATTTCTTCGCGCCGCAAGCGAGCACCGTGCATTCCGGCTCCACGTCCTGGAGGCGCGCTACGCACGCGCCGGTGCGTTCGTGGGCGAACGCCTCCCGGCCAACGCCCTGGTGATCACCAGGTGGCAGAGCGGCAGCGTTCGCTACTACTCTGGCCGGCGCACGCTCGTCTGGGACGGACTCGACCCCGCATGGCTCGACCGGGCCATCGTGTTCGCCCGAGAGCGCGGGCTCGTACCGTTCCTGCTCTTCGAGCGTTGGGAGGAACCGTTGTTCCGGCAGCGCTTTGCCGGAAGCCCGCTGGCAGCATTGGATTGGCCGCCGGCCGTGGAGATTGCCGGGCAGGTGCGCATCTACCGGCCGGAAGACCGTGATCGGTACGCGCGCGGGCTGCCGGTCACCACGGAGTATGCCCGGTGAAGATCGTCGTCTACGGCGCGGGGGCGGTAGGCACGTTTTTTGGCGGGATGCTCGCGCGTTACGGGCAGCAGGTCCAGTTCGTCGCGCGCGGGGCGAACCTCGACGCGCTGCGCACGCGCGGCATCCTGATCGACTCGACGCTCATGGGACAGGTGCGCGTGCCGCCGGTGGAGGCCGCCGAGACCGCCGCGCATCTCGACCGGGCAGACCTGGTGCTCGTGTGTGTGAAGGCGCATCACACCAGCGCGATCCTCGACGATCTCGCCGAGGTCGTGCATGATACGGGCATCATCGTGCCGCTCCAGAACGGCGTCGAATCCGACGAGGTCCTGGCCGCGCGGTTCGGCCGCGGCCGCGTGGCCACAGCGGTCGTGTACATCGGCGCCACGCTCGAGGGGCCCGGCGTGGTGCGTCACGTCGCGCCCGCCGCGATCATCCTGGGCGCGCGGCTCGGCTTCGACCCGACGCGGCTGCCGCCGATCCGCAACGTGCTTGCCTCCAGCGGGCAGTCGGTGACCATTACGCACGACATCCTGCACGAGCGCTGGTACAAGCTGATCTGGAATGCCGGCTTCAACACCGTCTCGGCGGTTGCGGACCGCACGCCGGCCGAGATTCTCGCACTGCCTGAGCTCCGGGAACTGGTGGTGGGCATCATGCGCGAAGTGATCGCCGTGGCGAACGCCCAAGGCATCATGCTGCGCGAGGCGGACATCGACGAGCAGATCGCGTGGACCAACGGCGCCGCCGCGATGCAGACGTCCATGATGGTTGACCGGCAGCGTGGCCGGAGCCTGGAGACCGACGCCCTGATCGGCGTCGTCATCCGGAAGGGACGCGAGCTCGGCGTGCCCACACCGCTCAGCGGTGCGCTGCACGCCTTGCTGCTCGCGGCGGATGAACGCTAATCTGCAATTCCTGGCAGTGGAGACGGTCATGGGGCGCAGCTTCTCGGTGGTGGCGGCAGTCATCGGGTTCCTGGCCTGCACGACGCACACGCAAGACGTCACGGCCCAGCGTGGCGGTAGCGGAATCATCGTCGGCCACGTACGGTTGACCGGTCCCGCGCAGGCCAACCCTCTCATCCGCTTTGGCGCCGATCCCTTGTGCAGCAAGATCAACAGGGGGCAGCGGCATGTCCAGGAGTACGTGCTTCGCGCCGATGACGGGGGGCTGGCCAACGTGTTCGTCGACGTCCAGGGCACGTTTCCCGCGACGCCCGCTCCGTCGAGTGCGGTGACGATCGACCAGCGCGGGTGCATCTACGCACCACGGGTCGTCGGCCTGCAGGTCGGTCAGACGCTGCAGATCACGAACAGCGATCCGATCCTCCACAACCTTCACAGCCTGTCGGCGAAGGGGAACGAGTTCAACGTCAGCCAGCCGAAAGCTGGAATGGTGTTCAAGTTCCAGGCAAAGGCGCCAGAAGAGATGGTGCGCTTGAAGTGTGATGTCCATTCGTGGATGACGGCGTGGATCGGAGTGAGGTCGCACCCGCACTTTGCCGTTACGTCGGCCGAGGGAGCCTTTCGCATCCAGGGCGTGCCGCCGGGACGATATACGCTCCGCACGTGGCACGAACGGTTCGGCGTCATGACGCAGCCCGTCACCGTCACACCAGGCCAGACGTCAACGGTCGACTTCAGTTACACGGGCAAGGAGAAGCCGCCCGCCACATAGCTGACCGCGCAATCAAGGCGGACCTGAAGGTCCGCCTCTACAAAATCCACATGTAGAGGCCGACCTTCAGGTCGGCCTGGCCGGCCTACAGTCTCAGCCTGACCGTGGCGCGTGCCCCGCGTGCACCAGCCCGATTCTCCAGCGTGAGCGCCCCGCCGTGCGCTTCCGCGATGTGGCGGCTGAGCGCGAGGCCGATGCCCGAACCTCCGGGCTTGGTCGTGAAGAATGGCACGAACAGGTTCGAGGTGTTCTGCAGGCCGGGACCTTCGTCTTCCACCGTGATCTCCACCATGGAATCGGCGCGCGTCCAGCGGGCGGTGACGGCCCCGCGCGTCTCCATTGCGGCGTCGGCCGCGTTGCGGACGATGTTGATGAGGAGCTGCTCGAGCTGATCGGGATCGGCCGACAGCAGCACCTCCGGTCCCTGCTGCAGCGTCACCCGCACACGCGTCTCGAGATCGACCACCCGCTGCAGCAGCGGACCGAGGCTGATGCTCCTCCGCGTCGGGGCAGGGAGGCGTGCCAGCCGCGCATATGCTGTCGTGAACCGGCTCAAGGCGTCTGCGCGCGCGCCGATGATGGACAGCCCGCGGTGCATGTCGTCGCGCCAGTCGGCCGGAGGTGGATCGCGGGACAGCAATGACTCGAGGCTGCCGGAGATCGACTTGATCGGCGCGAGCGAGTTGTTCAGCTCGTGGCCGATGACGCGAATGAGCCGCTGCCAGGCTTCGCGCTCCTGTTCGCGCAGCGGCTGGCTGACGTCGGCGAGCACGAGCAGGTCGTGCGGCGCTCCGCCCTGCCAGAACCTGGTGCGCCGCACTTCCCAGCGGCCCATACCGCCGGGGAACGCCAGGTCGTGGACGCCGGGCCTGGCGTCCAGCACGGCCTCGAGACCGAGATCGTCCGCGCCGCGGCCGAGCAGCGCGTCACCCGCCTGCCCCAGCAGGCGCTCGCCATACTTGTTCACCAGCGCCAGGCGCTGCGCGCCGTCGAACGCGAAGATGGCCACGTCGATCTCGGCCATGACGGCGCGGAGCAGCGCCGTCGCTTCCTGCGCGCCAAGCCGCTGCGAGCGGAGCGTGTCGGCCAGCATGTTCAGCTCGAGCATGACTGAGCTCAGCGCATCGTCGGCGCCGCCGTCCCGCGCGCGTATGGAGAAGTCGCCTTCACGCAGCGCCGCCAGCAGGTTCGAAATCGTCTGAAGCGGACGGGCCACGCGCCCGCGCAGCGCCGTGGCCCCGAGCAGCCACGCACCGACAATCAGGACGCCGAGCGCGAGGCGGGCGCCCAGGTGGAGACCTCCGACCGAGGTCGGAAGCCACAGGAGCGCCGCGGCAAGGACCACGGCCGGCAGGCCGGCAGCAAGCGCGACAACGACAACGCGCCTGTCGTGGGAGAGCATCACAGCTTGTAACGCTCGAGGCGCCGGTAAAGCGCGGATCGGCTGAGACCGAGCGCGCGCGCCGCGAGCGTGACGTTGCCGTGGCGGGCCATGGCCTTGCGAACCAGCAGCGCTTCGACGTCCTCGAGGCTCATGTCGTCGAGGTTCGGTAATGCGCCCGGCGTGCGGCGCAGCGCCAGGTCGGGGACGTGAATGGTGTCACCGTGCGCCATCAGCACGGCCCGTTCCACGGCGTGATCCAGCTCACGCACGTTGCCAGGCCACGCGTAGTCCGCGAAGGCCTGGAGCGCGTCCGCGCCGAATCCCACGATGGCCTTGCGGTACCGCCGCGCGTGGACGCCGAGGAAGTGCCGGGCGAGCAGCGGGATGTCGTCGCGCCGGTCACGAAGCGGCGGCAGCCGGATCTCGATCGTGTTGAGGCGGAACAGCAGGTCCTGGCGGAACCGGCCAGCCGTCACTTCGGCGTCGGGATCGGCGTTGGTCGCCGAGATGAGACGGACGTTCGCCTTGCGCGTCTTCGACGAGCCCAGCCGCTCGAACTCACCAGTCTCCAGGACGCGCAGGAGCTTCTGCTGCTGGCTGGGCGAGACGTTCGCGATTTCGTCGAGGAACAGCGTGCCGCCGTCGGCCAGCTCGAAGCGGCCGATACGATCCTGCTTCGCGTCGGTGAACGCGCCTTTGACGTGGCCGAACAACTCGCTCTCGAAGACGCCCTCGGACACGCCGCCGGCATTGATCGTGACCATCGGGCGAGCGGCGCGGCCCGACGAGGCGTGCAGCACCTGCGCGATGAGCCCCTTGCCGGTGCCGTTCTCGCCGGTGATGAGCACGTTGGCGTCCGACGGCCCGACGCGCGTGGTCACCTGCAGGACGGGGCGCATCGCGGCCGACTCGGCGATGAGCGTCGGCGTACCGTCGGTCTGCAGCTGGGTCTGGGCCTCGAGCCGTGTCGAACGCCGCAGCGCCCGTCCCAGCTCGCTCTGCGTGCGCACGATTGCCAGGAGCCGTTCGTTGTCCCAGGGCTTTTCGACGAAATCACGCGCCCCGCGGCGCATCGCCTCGACGGCGACGTTGACCGATCCCCAGGCGGTCATGACGACGACCGGCAGCGACTCGTCCGACGCGCGCAGTTTGCCGAGCAGGTCGAGCCCTTCCTGCCCCGACGTGGTGTCGCGCGCGTAGTTCAGGTCGATGAGGACGACGTCGTACTCGCGGCGCTCGAGCGCGGCAAGCACCGCGGCGGGCGATTCGACGCAGTCAATCAGGTAGCCTTCGGCCTTGAGGAGCAGGCGGAGCGCCTCGAGGACGTCGGGCTGATCGTCGGCGATCAGGACGCGGGCGGCTGCGGGCGATGGCACAGGTGGCGCTCGCTACTCTCCGGCCTCGGCCTCGTCGAGGAGGGCGAGATCCAGCAGGTCTTTCGGGCGGCCGGCGGCGCGTTTGTTGACAACGAAGTCGTCTCGACAGATGACCGGCACGTCAACACCGTCGATCGGGACGATGACGCGACGCCTCCACGCGTCGTCGAACCCGACGCCGGAGATACCCGCGAGGATGTCAACGCGCGCTGGCGGAACGCCGATCTGAAAAACGGTATCCGCCCGCGTCAGGTCGTCGCGGCTGAGATCGTACAGAGGCGCTCCAAAGCGCCGCAGCGCTTCCAGGACGCGGTCCGCGTTCTCTGGAGTCGGACGCACCCAGATGTCCAGGTCGCCTGTGGCGCGAGGCACCCCGTGGGCTGCCAGGGCGTGCGCGCCGACGACCAGGAAGTCAGCCCCGGCCGCGAACAGTTCGGACAAGATCTCGACGAAGTCGCGGTTCACTCGAGAGCTGTTCCTTGAACTGCCAGGCCTGAAGCGTCAGAGGCCACACCGCGCGAAGTCGTGCGGCGGCATCGCCGGCGTGATATGCCGTTCGCTCCTCGCGCAGCGTCACGCGGCGCGTCGGATAATCGGCTCGCTTCATGGTTTCCGGC
>DATDHP010000193.1:0-3818 GCA_036521515.1 Vicinamibacterales bacterium | reverse complement strand
GTCAAGACGGTCATGTGTGCCAGCCCCGACGTCGTGCCGTCAGCCATCGACTCCAGCGCCTGCTGCTGTAAACGCAGCGCGTCGCTGTGCTCCCCGCGCAGGCGTCTGACAGCCCCGAGCACATGCCGCAGCCTGGCCATCAGTTGATCCCGTGGCCGCGGCTCGCTCGGCATCAACTCCTGGATCAACTGTGCGCGTGGTCACCCCGAGGGCGAGGGCGATCTCGGGCTCCGTGAGGCCGCCGAAGTACCGCATCTCCACGACCTCCGCCATTCGCGCGTCGAGCAGGCTGACCTGATCCAGCGCCTGGTGCACGCGAAGAATCTCATCCGTGCCAGGCGCGGCGGCCGGCGGCTCGACCTCCAACGGAACGGGCGCGGCTCCGCCTCCGCGCCGTTCGGCCTTTCGACGGCGTGCGATGTCGACGATCACGGAGCGCATCACGCGGCCGGCCCACCGCATGAAATGCACCCGGTCCTCGAAGTCCAGCTGCCCGGCTCCCGCGAAGCGGAGATACGACTCGTGCACGAGCGAGCCGGTCTCGAGAAAGGTGTTGCGGCCGCCCGCGCGCAGCCGCGCCCGCGCAAGGCGACGCAGATCGCCGTAGGTTGCCGCAAAAAGCGCGTCGGTCGCTTCGGAATCGCCGGCCCGGGAGCGGTGGATCAGTTGCGTCAGGGTGGCAGGTTCTGGCCCGGAAACCGGGAGGAGGGATGGCTGGCACCCGTCAGCCATCTCACACGGTTCGTGAGCCGGTTGAAGCATCTGCACTCTTGAACATGAAACGACGGGCGCGGTGCATCCGAACGGCGGGGGACGTCGACTGACGCCGCCTCCGTGCTCCTGCCTCGGGCCCCGGTGAGAGTGTCAGCCGCTGTTCAGAACCGGACGCGGACTCCGATCGACGGCAGCACGGGCAACGACTGCGCCCGTTCGTAAACAATTTTTGGCCGGTCCGAACCGGGATCGTAGACGAGCTGCGGATCGAGGCGCCCTGCGTTGTGGCGATTCAGCGCGTTGATCACGTCTGCGTACAACTGCCAGCGGCGCTGAGCAGGCGCCCACGTCAGGCGCAGGTCGAGGCGGGCATAGGCGGGGAGCCGGCCTGTGTTCAGGTTGGACACGCCACCCACGTCCACCGTGTAGACCAGACGCCCATCCGCGTCGCGTCGCGGCACGAGCTCCTCGCGGTTCGCGTCGCCATCGGCATCGTCGCGGTCCGGCGTGGCATCGACGCGGAGACCAACCGGTGGCGTCCACGGAAATCCCGAAGCGAGCCGCAGGGTCCCGGCCAGTGTCATGGAGGAGCTGAGCCTGTACGCCGCGGCAACATTCGCGGCGTGGGGCCGGTCGTACTCGAAGGCGTAGGTGCGCCCGTACGCCTCGCGCCACGCCCGGCCGAGCGTGTACGACGCCCATCCGCTCAACGGACTGGAGGGGCTGGCGTCCCAATACGTGAACACATCAACCCCGTACGCGACGCCCTTGCCGTCATTGGTGGCCGCACTCGTGATGAGCGCCTCGCGCGGAATGTTCGACTGCAACTGCGTGGGAAAGTCGTATTGCGCCACCCGCGCCCCGCGCTCGGCGGCGGTCTCGAGACCGCCGACGATCAGGTCGTCGAAGCGCTTGTAGTACCCCTCGACGCGCGTCGTCGCGCGCCCCAACAGCCTGCGCTCCACGCCGGCGATGACGTGCCACGCGCGCTCGTGATCCAGCGCCAGACGCCCGGGGGCACTCAGATCCACGAAGTAGTCGGACTGAATCAGCTTCTCGTAGCCCGGGCTCTGCGTGAAGAGCCCACCGGCGAAGCGGAGCTCGGTCTCTCCCAGGCGCAGGCCGGTCGCGATCCGCGGCGAGACCGTGAAATCGCCGTTGACGTCGCTCCAGTCGAAACGCACACCCGGCTCGACGCGGAGTGTCGAAGACGGGCGCAGCACGTGCTGCCACCAGGCGCCGACACGAGGGCCGCTCCGGAGCGAGCCCACCGCGTCGGGCAGACCCGAGCCGCCCTCGATGCTGCTCCCGTTGCCCAGAGTCGGATTCCGATCTTCGCCCACCGTCATGGCCAGCTCGGTCCTGAGGCGATGCACGTCGACACCGGCGTCGATCCCGTGGCTGGCGGACGGCTGGAAGCGGACTTCCTGGCGGAGCGAGAGGTCCTGCACGTTGAGCGTGCGGTGGAACTCGATGTCGGTGAAGCCGGTCGACACGTCTCCCGGCGGCGCGTTCGAGCGGCGATGGTCGTCCTCAACGCGCGCGTCGATGTCGATGAGATCGTTGTTGCGATACCAGGCCGCGATCGTGCGGAGGTAGCCCCATGTCGGGACCAACTGATGGTCGAAGACCACGAGGTCGTTCTGCGCCCTGGCCCGAAACAGGTCGAGTCCCTCGACGGTGTCGCCGAGGAAGAAGGGCGACTCGGTGTCCTCACGGCTCGTGAGCCCGAGCACCGAGAGGCGGGACGTGGTCCCGGTGCGCATGTTCGCCTTGAACTGCACGTCGCCGAACTTCGGCAGATCGTCTTCGACCAGCTTGCTGGCGACGAGATCGAAGTAGGTGCGGCGCCCGGTCAGGAGCCACGACCCGTCGGCCGACGAAGGCAGCCGTCCTTCGCCGATGACGTTGGCGTCGGTGAGGCTGACGGCTGACGATCCGGCCAACGTTTTGGCGGTGGAACCCTGGCGATTCTCCACCACGAGGAGCGAGGAGAGCCGATCGCCGTACTGGGGACCGAAGCCGCCGGCCGTCAGCTCGAACCGCTCCACCGTCGCGGGGTTGAACGCGCTCGTCAGGCCGTAGAGGCGATACGGGTTGGCGATCTCGACGCCGTCCATGATCGTGAGGTTCTGATCCGGGCTTCCGCCGCGCACGGACAAGCGGCTGCCCCAATCCTCGACCCCAGCCACCCCGGGCATCGCCTGGAGCGCGCGAAACACATTGTCCAGCGTCCCGGCCATGGAGAGCACCTGCGACGGCAGGACCGGGATGCGGGCTGCGGCCGGCGGCGCGGCATCGGGGGTCACGTCGACCTGTTCGCGAAAGCGCGGTGCGGGCACGAGCAGGATGTCGAAGCGCTCGATATCGGCGCCCTCGACCAGCAGCGTCTCCATGCGGTCCAGGTATCCCTGTGCCGTCACCACCAGGGCCCATGAACCCGGTGGAAGCTTGAGCACATAGCCGCCATCGGCGGCCGTCGTCGTCGTCGCGCTGCCGGCGGCCACGGTGGCCGCCGCCACGGCCTCGTTCGAACCCTCGTCCAGCACGCGGCCGCGGACCACGCGATCCTGCGCCCCTGCCTCCGCGGCCAGCGTAAAGAGAGCAACGACGAAGAACCCGATTCGAACGTGACGCAACTTCACCATGAGCGGACCTCAGTGTTTCTATTCCGCTGAATCAAACCTGCACGTCAGCGACGCTCGAACACGGCAACGTAATGCTGCCAGCGTGGCCACTCGCCGGACGTGACCGCAGAGAACCCGGCGGCCGTGACCTGTTCGATCAACTGCTCTCGTGTCAGTCCCATCCGCGTGAGCAAGCCGATGGGTCCCTCGGGATTGAACTCGATGATGACGAGCCGGCCGCCCGGCTTCAACGCGGCGCGGAGGCTGTCATTGATGGCCTCCACGTCGGTGAAGTGGTGATAGACGCGGCGCATGTAGATCGCGTCGCAGCATCCGGGCTCGAGACTCGTCGTGCGCTCGCCGGCTTCGACGACCGTCACGTTCGTCAGCCCGGCGGCCACCACCGCGCGGCTGATGTCCTGCCGGCGATCGCGGCTGAGCTCCGTCGAGTAGACGCGGCCCGCAGGGATGCGTCTG
>DATDHP010000192.1:0-4593 GCA_036521515.1 Vicinamibacterales bacterium | reverse complement strand
TGCCCCTTGGTCTGGAACTTCCACCGCAGCGCACCCGTCTTGGCATCGAGCGCATAGAGGTGCGTGTCGTACGAGCCGATCACGACCAGGCCGTTGACGACGATCGGCGACGCCTTGATCTCGGAGCCGGTCTTGAACGTCCAGAGCCGCTTCCCGTCAGCGGCATTGACGCCGTGAACCACCCCGTCGAGATCGCCGACGTAGACAGCGCCGTCGGCCACGGCCGGCGACGATTCTCCAATGCCGAGCGGGCCGCCCGTCGAGTACTTCCAGCGCAGCTTGCCGCTCGCCAGATCGACTGCCGCGAGCGTGCCGTTCATCGCGCCCGCGTACACGACGCCATCGGCGATGGCCGGCGACGAGTCGTTCATGTCGCCAAGCTCGTAGCTCCAGAGCAGCTTGAGCGTGGGTGGTGGCGCCTCGACCGACACCCCGGTCAGCCGCGCATTGCCCCTGAATTGAGGCCAATCCGCCGCGGCTACCGGCGCATCGAGCGCAATGACGAAGAACGCCAGAAACGACACACCGAGACACCGGGGCACCGAGGTCCAACAAGAACGTCTCGGTGCCTCTATGCCTCGGTGTGACGTAATCACGGTTACTTCAGAGCGAGGGAAAACAGCTGATTTCTGTTGTTGAGGATGATCGCGCCGTTGGCCGGGACGATCGTGGCGTAGACGGCGCTCCCCATGTTCATCTCGGCGAGCACTTTTTTCTCCTTGCCGTGCTGCAGGACCACGACGTCGCCGTCCTCGTCGCCGAGGTAGACCTTGCCGTCCACGAGAAACGGCGAGGCCCAGACGGCGGCGAGCGTGTCATGCGTCCAGAACGGCTTCCCGGTGTTCATATCGAGCGCGTGCAGGAAGCCGCTGAAGTCGGAGATGTAGACGATGCCGTCCGCGATGGCCGCCGTCGAGATCGAGCGCCGGATCTTGTCGTAGTGCCAGACGCGCCCGGACTGCGTGATGTCGCCGCGCTTGGTCGCGTCGATGGCGTAGAAGTGCCCGACCCCCTCGCCGTGCTCCGGGTCCTGTCCGTTGGCGACATACACGCGGTCGTTGAAGATCACCGGCGTGGCGATCAGCTCGTTGCGCGTTCTCGGCCAGACCGCGTCCTTGGGGTTGGTGTCGAACTCCCAGAGTTTCTTCCCGGTGAGCGCCTCGTAGCCGCGCACCCATCCATCGCCCTGCCCCGAGACGACCTGGTCCACGCCCCCGATGCGTCCGACCGTCGGCGCCGACCACTGGCCGTGAAGGATCCGGTCCTCGACCGAGTTGTCCTCCCAGACGAGTTTGCCCGAGTCCTTGTCCAGGGCGATGATCGCCGGCGCCTTCGGCGACGGGATGTTGACATGGCTCTCGTCCTGCCCGTTCGAGGTGTTGGCGAAGATCAGATTCCCGAACGGCACGGGAGACGCGTTCGACAGGTTGTGCGGGTATGACCCGACCTCCTCGAGCATGTCGAACTGCCAGATGACGTCGGCATCGGCCTGCCCGGTGAGCTTCTCGTCCCTGGCGCCGTCGTTTTCGTTGTCGCGGAAGCCGTTGATGTCGAGGCAGAAGATCACGCCCCGGTTGCTCGTGTAGTAGAGCCGATCGCCGATGACGAGCGGAGAGGAGGCGATGCCCTGGAACGGCCAGTCGTTGGCGCGCCCCGACTCGAGCTTGGCGTGCGTGTGCTGCCACAGGAACTCGCCGTTGGCTTCGCGGAAGGCCATCAGCACGCCGCGGTCGCCCGGCTGCTTTGGATCCCGCTGCAGCTCGTTGTTCGTGCCGACGAACACCATGCCGCCGGACACGACGGCGTTGCCATAGCTTTGCGACCCGAGCTCCGCCATCCACTTCACGTTCTTCTTCGTCTTCACGTCCCAGTCGGTGGGCAGACCTTTCATGTTCGACACCATGTTGCGGTCGGGCGTGCCGCCCCACATGGGCCAATTGCCGCTGCCAGGGTCGGACGCGGTGAGGACTGCCACGCTCAAGCCGAGCAGCGCGACGAGGAGCGCGCGGAATCGAAGCGTCATCATGTGCTTACTGCCTGTTGCCGGCCGACTGCGAGCCGGCCGCCGCCGGCTGATTGGCGGTGATCTTGAAGTTGTCGAGATACGCGCCGAACTGCGCATCGATGAAGAGCCCCGGCGCACCTTCGCGATTGCCAATCGGATCGACCTTCTCGATGGTCCATGCCGCGGGCTCCGGCTCTCCGGTCGGCCACGCCTTGCCTTGCGCGCGGACCGCGCCATCCGGCAGGTTCTCGACGCGCAGCTTGAGGTGATACCAGGTGTCCGGCTTCCACGCGAAGGCAACCGTGGCCGTGCGCGCGGTCTCCGGCTCCCACGCCTCGATCTTCAGCCGCTGCGACGTTCCGTACAGGACGAGCGAGTAGCGTTGCGCGGTGATGCCCACGTCTCCCATCTGCCGCCGCCGCGTGGTGGCACGCACATCGGCTTCGAAGGTGTAGTTGGACCAGTCGGTCGGGCCGATGAAGGCGCGAATGCGCTTGAAGATGGTCTCGTCGGGCGCTTTCTGCAGCACCTTCTGTCCGTCGAGCGTCGTGACCGCAATCTTTCCCGCCACGGCGTTGACCCAGCCGGGGGGCGCCGCGCCGTCGGCGTACGACTCGAACGTCTCGTTCCAGGGCAGCGGCCGCACGACGCGCGCACGCGCCTGGCCCGTGAGGCTGCCCACGGTCGCCTTGATCAGGCCAGCCTGCTCGACTGGATCGCTCGCCACGGTGAATGCGCCGTCGGTGAGGGTCCCCTTCAGTCCTTCCAGCGACCACGCCGCCTTGTCCTCGCGGAGGAAGCGGCCCTTGTCGTCGAACAGCCTGGCGCGCAGCCGGACGGTCTCGCCGGGCTCGAGCACCAGCTCGGTGGGCGCGACCTGCACGTGTGCCGGCGCACCCGTGCCGGTCTCGGCCGCCGCGTCGACGGCGAAGCCGGTGACGGCTCGCGCCTGGCGCGGGCCGATCGCGTAGATCGCATCGCTCGAGACGAAGAACACGCGGCCGCGCGACACGGCGGCGCCGCCGAGAATCTGCTCGGGCGTCCCTTCCGAGCCACAGCAGCTGTTCACGCTGTTCGGCAGCTCCACGTCGCTCAGGATCTGCGCGCGATCGGCACCCGGCCGGATGATGAAGAACTTGCCGTTGTCGGTGCCGACGTAGATCTTGCCATCGGCGAGCACCGGCGGTGCCTTCTGCGCGGTACTGAGCGGCTGCTCCCAGAGCTCCTTGCCCGTGGCGGCGTCGAACGCCATCAGACGCGAGCCATTGTCGATCTGGTACACGCGCGTGCCGTCTGTCAGCGGAGACGAGAAGCCGAACTCGATCCCCTTCACCGCCCACTGCGTCGTCTTGATGTCGCCGGTCTGCGATCCGTCGATCGCGCCGATCATCCCGAGCTCGTTGATGTCGAGGTTCTCGTCACCGTGCGACACGATGACGCTGTTGCCCTTGACGACGACACCGGTGTTGATCGCGCGCTTGGCGGCGACGAAGCTCCAGACGCGCTCGCCGGTCTGAGGCTTGATGGCGTGAATGCCGCCGTCCCCGAGACCGGAGATGAGCAGCCGGAGCCCGTTGATGGTGGCAATGGTCGGTGCGGCGTACGCCGTGTCGTACGGACGGCCGCCGGGATTGGCGACGTAGATCACCTCGCCCGTGCGTTTGTCGAGCGCGATGAGACGGTGCGCGCGGTTCGCGCTGGTGCCCCAGCTGGACACCGGCGCGCTGACGATGACCAGGTCGCCGTCCACGAGCGGCGACATCGTGCGGCCGCCGTGCGTGGTGAACGCGGCCCACTCCTCGCCGAACGAGCGCTGCCACAGGAGCTTGCCGTCGCGGCTGAGCGCAATCGCCTGCGCACCGCCGCTGAAGGCGTAGATGTTACCGGTGTCCGGATCGATCGCCGGCGAGGCCCAGCCCACGCGATGGGGCGGCACGTCGCTCTGGAACAGGTTGAACCTGTATTCCCAGATCATCTTGCCCGAGTCGGCATCGAGCGCCATGACCCGTTCCTGAAGCTGGGGACCGCGGCCGGCCGGGTTCTGGACGTAGACGCGGTTGCCCATGACCACCGGGGCCGAGCGGCCGCCGTGTGGCGCGCGCCAGAGCATCCCCTCGCCGCGCAGCGCCCACTTCTCGGGCAGTCCGGTCTCTGCAGAGGTACCGTCGCGGTTCGGCCCGCGCGCCTCCGGCCAGTCGCCGAGCGCCACGCGCCGCGGCCCCTGCGCGGACAGCGTGACTGCCACGCCGAACGCGACCACGATCACGACGTTCCATTTCTTCAGCATGTCGCTATCCATCACGTCGAATATGACCGGGGATCATAGCTGGAATACGGGAGGAGCGTAGCCCCCATTTACTTCGCGGAGGCGGTAATTCAAATGCAAAATTCAAAATGCAAAGCCCATGCGTGTGCATTTGGCATTTTGCATTGGGGCAGTGCTTGGCTGAGCATAATGGCGCCCATGTTGCCGATCGCCATCGTTGTCGTCCTGCTCCTGCTGGCGCCGTCGGACGCGTCTGCACAGGCGGTTTCCCCTCCAGCTCCTGCCGGGCCGTTCCAGCTCCCCACCGTCGTGGTCACCGCGC
>DATDHP010000191.1:0-18338 GCA_036521515.1 Vicinamibacterales bacterium | reverse complement strand
GCGATCGAGCTCGGCGGCTGTCGCAGGCTTGGCCGACTTCGCAGGCTGGGCCGACTTCGCAGGCTGCTGCGCGGCCGACCCGTTCTCGCACGACGAGCCGAGCGCCACCACGAGCATCGCGACCGTGACGAAGAGCATTCGCATACATCACCACCCTGACGCATCGGCCAACCGGTGCCTATGCCATTTCGGCAGAAGCCGCACCGCGCTGCCGGGACCCTTCGAGGCGCGCAAAATACGTCAAGACACGTCGGTCGTGGGCCAGCGTTCAGCCGGCTCGATCACGTGATGCGAGCCGGCCCCAGCGCCAGCCCGATCGCCGATTGCAGTGCCGAAAGCGCGCGCGGCACGTCGGCGCCAAGATGGACGCGCAGCGCACGACGGTCGCGCTCCACCAGGACCTCGAAATCGCCTCGCGCCTGCGCTGCCTTGACGACGCCGAATGTGTACTTCTGTCCGGGCACGGGAACGTCGACGGCGTCGTCGCACGTAATCTGGAGGAACACCCCCGTGTTGGGCCCGCCCTTGTACGCCTGGCCGGTAGAGTGCAGGAAGCGCGGGCCAAACTGCAGGCACGTCGCCACGTGCTTCGCATCGCGAACCGCCAACCGGATGGCCTGCAATGCCCGCTCGTGCGCCTCGTTCATCTCGAGGTACGCCAGCACCGCAAAGTAGTCGCCTTCCTGGAGCCGGTCGAGGTGCGCCTGGAGATACCCTGCCAGCGTGCGATCCACGTCCGCCGTCCGGGTCAATGCCGCCGCATTCTTCTCGTCCGTGAACAGCTTGACGCCCTCGCCCGTGAAGATCGGCGTCTCGGGGGGCAACGCCCCTTTCGTTTCGTACTCGGCGGTCAGCTTTCGAGTTGCGGTCTTGCTCGCTTCCACGTCCGGCTGGTCGAACGGGTGCACACCAAGGATGGAACCGGCCACTGCGGTCGCGATCTCCCAGCGGAAGAATTCCCCGCCCAGATCGTAGGGGTCGTCGAGCGCAACGCGCACGACCGGGTGTCCTTCCCGCTCCAGCGCGTCGACCGATTCGTCCTGCCCCGCATCGGGTGCCGACTGCAGTCGCAGGTAGACGAAGAGGCGGTCGCGGCCGTAGACATCGGGTGGGCCGAGCGCTTCGCGGTCGATTGGAATCACGCCCCTGCCCTCCTTCCCCGTTGACTCCCCGACCAGCTGCTCCAGCCATGCGCCGAGATCGGAGATGCCAGGCGAAGCGACGATCGTCAGCTTGTCGCGGCCGAACCGGCTGGCCGCGACGCCAAGAACGGTCCCGAGCGTGACACCCGGGTTCTCCTCGACCGGCACCGATGGCATGCACGCGCAGACCATTTCCTCGCTGCGGTCCAGCAGCCTCGCGACGTCCACTCCCATGATGGCCGCCGGCACGAGCCCGAAATCCGAGAGCACCGAGTAGCGGCCGCCGATGGTCGGCCAGCCCAGGAAGACGCGCCGAAAGCCGTCGCTTTCGGCAACCTGCTGCATCTTCGAGCCGGGATCGGTGATAGCGAGGAAGCGGCGGCCGGCTTCCTTCGCACCGACGAGGCGCTTGACGCGGTCGAAGAAATACTGCTTGAAGATGTTCGGCTCGAGCGTCGAGCCGGACTTGCTCGACACGATGAACAGCGTGTTCCTGAGGTCGACTCTGTGCTCGAATGCCTTCACCTGGGCGGGGTCTGTCGAATCGAGCACGTGAAGCTCGGGGAAGCCGGTGATCGTCCCGAAGGTCGTCTTCATCACTTCGGGACCGAGGCTCGATCCACCCATCCCGAGCAACAGGACGTGGGAGAAACCGGCGCTTCTCGCCGCCCCCGTCACGGCGGTCAATCGCTCGAGATGCGCCAGCTGGCCGTTCGTGATGCCGAGCCAGCCGAGCCACTGCGCCTCGTCCCTGCCGGTCCACAGCGAGCCGTCGCGGGCCCAGAGCCTTCGGACCTTCCCGTGCGCCCGCCACTCTGCCAGCGACTCTTTCACAGCCGCCGCCAGCGGCTCCGGCAGTGTGCGCGCGCAGGTCAGGTGGTTGATTCTGCCGGTCCCTGTTTCGCCGTTCGGCCGCTCCACCACCTTCAGCAGCTTGGCGAAGGCATTCGAGAAGATCTCCACGCCGTCGGCAAGCAGCCCGTCGGTCACGTCTCTCATCGAGATCCCGGCGTCGGCCAGCATGTCCATCGTATCGCGCGCGGCATCGACGTCTTCGGTGAGGCTCGTGCGCGAACGGCCGTGCTCGCGGAATGCGTCGAGGGTTGCCGGAGGCAGCGTGGTGACGGTATCGGGCCCGACCAGCTCTTCGACGTAGACGACATCGCGGTAGCCGGGATTTTTCGTGCCCGTGCTGGCCCAGAGCAGGCGCTGCGTCTGCGCGCCGCGCCCGGCCAGTGCCTGCCAGCGCCGGCCGCTGAAGATCTCCCGATAGCGCTGGTAGGCGAGCCTGGCATTGGCGATCGCCACCTTGCCGGTGAGCGCGCGCAGGATGTGCTGCTCCCTCGCGTGGGTGGTCGACTGCAGCCGCGCCGCGATGAGCGCATCGATGGCGGTGTCAATCCGGCTGACGAAGAAACTGGCGACGCTCGCCACGCCTGTCAGGTCGCGGCCGCGGGCGACACACTGCTCCAGGCCCGCGATGTAGGCCTCCGCCACCTGCTCGTAGGCGTGCTGCGCAAAGAGCAGAGTCACATTGACGTTGATCCCCTCGCTGATGAGCTGGTCAATGGCGGGGACGCCCTGCGGCGTGGCCGGGACCTTGATCATCAGGTTGTCGCGCGCCACGGCCTGCCATAATCGCCTGCCCTCCTGCAGCGTGCCCTCCGTGTCGTATGCGAGCAACGGCGAGACCTCCAGGCTCACGTACCCGTCGCGCTTCCCGGTCGCCTCGTATATAGGGCGCAGCGCATCGGCGGCGTCCTGAATATCGCGGACGACGAGCCTCTCGTACAGCGCCTTCGCGGTCAGCGCCCGCGCCCCGGGAGCGTCGAGCAGCTCCCGGTACTCGGAGCTTCCGGTGACGGCCTTTTCGAAGATGGCCGGATTGGAGGTCACACCGCACACGCCGTCTTCATCGATCATGCGGCGCAACTCGCCGCTGGTCATCAGGCTGCGGCGGATGTAGTCGAGCCACACCGACTGGCCGAACACCTTGAGCGCGCGCACCGGGTTCTCGAGCGCCGTCACCTTGGCGAGCCGGCGCAGATGGCGCTCCTCGCCGGTAAAGCGGGCGTTCAGGAACGCGTGAATCAGCTCCCGGGCGAGCTCGACGCCGACGACACGTCCGCCGAGCACCAGCACGTTCATGTCGTCGTGCTCCACGCCCTGGTGCGCCGAGTAGGTGTCGTGACACAGGCCGGCGCGGACGCCCGGGATCCTGTTCGCCGCCATCGACGCGCCCACGCCGCTGCCGCAGACGATGATGCCGCGCTCGGCCCGGTGGTCGCGCAGCGCCTCGCCAAGGGCCTCGGCGCAGTCCGGGTAATCCACAGGCTCCTTGCTGAAGGTGCCGACATCGAGCACCTCGCCGTTCTCCCGCGCCAGGAAGGCCTTCACCGCTTCCTTCAGCTCGAATCCGGCGTGATCTGAACTTATCGCGACGCGCATCGCTCACCTCGTTTCCGCGATCTGCCGCTTCGCCGCCGGGATCGTGTTCCCGGGGGTGAAGCCAGGCGATTGCGGCTGTCTGTCGAGCCATCTCGCATGGTGCTCCCGCAGGAGCGCAATCGCCGCTTCGGCGTCCGCCACGCAGCGGGGGATCCCGATGTCGTCGACGCCCGCCAACGGCGGGTCGGAGGCGAGCATCGAGGCACGCGCCCACTCGACGAGGCCGGGCCACATTTTTCCGACGAGGATGAGGGGCGTCTCCTCGAGGTGCTTCACCTGAAGCAGCTGCCAGACCAGCATCGTCTCCAGGACCGTGCCGATGCCGCCCGGCGCCACCACGAACGCATCCGAGGCCAGCACGAACTGGTGCAGCCGGGTGAAGAACGTCCGGTGCTCGAACGCCTCGGTGACGAATGCATTGACCCCCTGTTCGAAGGGCAGATCGACGCGGATACCGACCGACCGGGCGCGTCCCCCTGCGCTGGCGGCGCCTTCATTGGCGGCCTGCATCAGTCCGGGACCGCCGCCGGTGATGATGTCACAGCCCATTTCGGCCAGCGCGGCGGCTGCACGCCTTGTCTCGTCGTAACCGAACGTTCCCGCGCGCGCCCGCGCCGAGCCGAAAATCGTCACGCGATAGCGGTCGCGGCGCGAGGGCCTGAGCCGGGTGAGCTCGCTGACCACGTCCCACAGGCCCAGAATCGAGCTCTGCAGGATGTGCTTGACGGCCTCCTCGTCGGCCAGGCTGACGACCGCGGCGCTCGCGTCTGCGGATTCACCCGTGTTCATGGCGACAGGTCTCCTATGTGCTCACGATCGCGCCTTCGCGTCGGCAATCTGCCGCTTCGCCGCGGCGACGATGTTCTCGGGGGTGAAGCCGAACTTCTTCTGCAGCTCCTTGAGCGGTGCCGACGCTCCGAACGTCTCCATGCCCAGGCTGTGGCCGTGGCGGCCGACGTAGCGCGCCCAGCCGAGCGTTGACGCCTTCTCCACCGACACACGCGCCGCAACCGCCTCCGGCAGGACCTGCTCGCGATAGTCGGGATGATCGCGGCAGTAGCGTTCGAACAGCTCCCACGACGGCATGCTCACCACGCGCGCCGCGATCCCCTCGGCGGTGAGGTGCTCGTACGCCTCGATGCAGAGCGCGACCTCACTGCCCGTGGCGAGCAGCAGCACGTCGGGATGTCCGTCCCCGGCATCCGCAAGCACGTAGGCGCCGCGCTGCAGGCCCTCGGCAGGGGCGTACTTCATGCGGTCGAGCGTGGGCAGGGCCTGCCGCGTCAGGACGAGCGCCACCGGCTCGTGCCGCAATGGCAGGATCACGCGCCAGGCTTCGACCGCTTCGTTGGCATCGGCCGGTCGCAGCGTGATCAGGCCGGGGATGGCGCGCAGCGAGACGAGCTGTTCCACCGGCTGGTGTGTCGGCCCGTCTTCGCCCACCCCGATCGAATCGTGGGTGAAGATGTGGATCACGGGAATCTCCATCAACGCGCTCAACCGGATGGCGGCGCGGCCGTAGTCGCTGAAGATGAGGAACCCCGATCCGAAGGGGCGGATCTTCGACAGCGACAGGCCGTTGAGAATGGCCGCCATGGCGTGCTCGCGGATGCCAAAGTGGAGATTGCGCCCCGCTGGATGCTCGGCGTCGAAATCCCCCGCGCCTTCGAACGTCAGGCGCGTCTTGCAGGACGGGCCGAGATCCGCTGAACCGCCGAGGAGCCACGGCACGTTCCGGGCCAGCACGTTGAGCGCCTGGCCCGACGCGTCGCGCGTGGCGACGCCTTTCGCGTCAGCCGGAAACACCGGCAAACCCCTGTCCCACTCGTCCGGCAGTTCACGACGAAGCATGCGGTATCCTGCGTCCGCGAGCTCGGGATACTGCCGTCGGTACTCTTCGAACCGGGCCCACCAGGCTCGATGCACTGCGACGCCGCTGGCGGCGATGCCCTGTGCGAAATGGTCCTGCACTTCCTCGGGAACGAGGAACTTCGCGTCCTCCGGCCAGCCGTAATGACCTTTGGTCAGCCGTATTTCCTCCTCGCCCAGCGGCTCTCCGTGCGCGGCGCTCGTATCCTGCTTGTTCGGAGCGCCATATGCGATGTGGCTGTCGACGATGATCAGGGTGGGTCGATCGCTCGTGTTCTTGAACGTCGTGAAGGCGCGCCGGAGCATCTCCAGATCGTTGGCGTCGCCGACTCGCGTCACGTTCCAGCCGTACCCGATGAAGCGGGTGGCCACGTCGTCGCTGAAGGCCAGCGCGGTGTTGCCTTCGATCGTGATGCGGTTGTTGTCGTAGATCCAGCAGAGATTGGCGAGCCGGAGATGCCCTGCCAGCGAGGCGGCCTCGCCCGAGACGCCTTCCATCATGCAGCCGTCGCCGCAGAGCGCGTAGACGTCGTAGTCGAACAGGTCGAACCCGGGACGATTGAAGTAGCTCGCCAACCAGCGCTCGGCGATGGCCATGCCGACGCTCGTCGCCAGTCCCTGTCCCAGCGGGCCCGTGGTCGTTTCGACGCCGGAGGTCCAGCGATACTCGGGATGGCCCGGGCACCTGCTGTCGAGCTGTCGAAACCGCTTGAGGTCATCCAGCGTGACCGACGGTTCGCCAAGCGTTTCGTACTTGGAGTTGACGGCCTTCACGCCGGTCAGGTGCAGCATGGCGTACAACAGCATCGACGCGTGGCCGACCGACAGGACGAAGCGATCGCGGTTGGGCCAGATCGGATGGGCGGGATCGACGCGCAGGAAGTGCTGCCACAGGCAGTAGACCACGGGCGCCAGCGCCATCGGCGTGCCCGGATGGCCGGAGCGCGCTTCCTGCACGGCGTCCATCGCCAGGGTGCGGATGGTGTCGATGCACAACTGGTCCATCAGCTCGGTCGAGGTGGTGATGATCCTCGTCGCGCCATGTGTGGTGTGGTCGATCGTGCTCATGGCTCGTGCCCCGTTGTGGCGACGCTCGCCGGACGCCGCGCGAGCAGCGCGCGCGTGTGCCGCGCAATCATCAGTTCTTCGTTGGCGGGGATCACCCACACCGACACGCGGCTGCCCGTCGTGCTGATGCGAGGACCGTTCGTGGCGTTGGCCACTTCATCGAGTTCCATCCCGAGCCAGCCGGCGTCTCGACAGACGCGCGCGCGGATGACCGCCGCGCGCTCGCCAATGCCTCCGGTGAAGACCAGGGCGTCGAGGCCGCCGAGCGCCGCGGCGAGCGAGCCGAGCTCGCGGCCGATGCGGTAGACGAACAGGTCGACCGCCTCGGCGGCGCCAGGCTCGGAGCTGCCCAGCAGGACGCGCATATCGCCCGAGAGACCCGAGACACCGAGCAGCCCCGATTGCTCGTACAACAGCCGCTGCAGGGCGTCGCCGGTGACGCCGTGCCGGTCGAGCAGGTAGAGCAGGACTCCCGGATCGATCGCGCCACACCGGGTTCCCATCATCAGACCGTCCAGGGCCGTGAAGCCCATGGTCGTGGCGACGCTCCGGCCGCCGTTCAGCGCGCACATGCTGGCGCCGTTGCCCAGGTGGGCGACCACGGTGCGGCCGGCCGCGGCACGGCGATCGCTGGCTGCCAGGACCGATGCGACGAATTCGTAGGACAAGCCATGAAAACCGTAGCGGCGCACTCCCTCGTCGGCGTAGCGGCGGGGCAGGCCAAAGGCCTGCGCGACCGCCGGCAGCGTCCGGTGAAACGCGGTATCGAAGCAGGCGACCTGCGCGACCGCCGGCGCCATCCGCGCCACGGCCGTGATGGCGGCGACGTTGTGCGGCTGGTGCAGCGGGGCCAGCGGAATCAATGCTTCCAACTCCGCGATCGTCGCGGCGTCGACGAGCGCCGGGCCCGCGAACCGTGTGCCGCCGTGGACGACGCGATGCCCGACGGCGACGATGCGGTGGCCGGCGAGCACGCCGCTCCGGCCCCACCCGAAGAGGAACTCGATGGCGCCCTGATGGCCGAGCCGCGTGCCCGCCGGCCACTCCTGCTCGGCGATCAGGTTTGCCGCGTCGCGCGCTGCGAAGCGCGGCGAGGTCATCAACCCTTCGATCTGGCCGCGCAGCAGCGGGCGCGGCGGGTCCTCGTCGAGAAAGACCGAGAACTTCAGGCTCGACGAACCGGCGTTGAGTACGAGCAGCGCATCGGACATGAAACGGCTTTCTCCTTCCGGCTAAAGCCGGAAGCCACAGCTAAAGCCGGAAGCACGGTCACCGCCGGAAGCCACAGCCGGACGCCGAAGCTGCAACTGACAGCTGTGGCCTCCGCCTTCAGGCGGAAGGGCGATCAATACGGCCACATCCAGTTGACGATCTCCGGCCGGTCGGTGCCGTGCTCGTGCGCGTAGCGCAGGTTGTCGATGATCGCGTTCCTCATCTCCTCCTTCAGGTGTGCGGCCTTCGCGCGCAGCTTCGGCACGCGATCGATCACGTCGATCACCAGGTGGAAGCGGGACGTCTCGTTCAGCATCGCCAGCTCGAGCGGCGTGTTGATGTTCCCCTTCTCCTTGTAGCCGCGCACGTGCAGGTTCTGGTGGCCCTTGAACCGATACGCGAGCCTGTGAATGAGCCACGGGTAGCCGTGGAAGTTGAAGATGATCGGCGTCTCCGTGGTAAAGAGGCTGTCGAACTCACGCTCGGTCGATCCGTGCGGATGCTCCGACGCCGGCTGCAGCCGGAACAGATCCACGACGTTGACGAAGCGCAGCTTCAGCTCCGATGCCCGCTGGCGCAGGATGGCGGCCGCCGCCAGCGCCTCCATGGTGGCCACGTCACCGCAGCAGGCGAGCACGACATCCGGCTCCTCGCCGGCATCGGTGCTCGCCCGTGCCCAGATGCCGAGGCCCTTGGCGCAGTGCGCGACTGCCTCGTTGATGGTGACGAACTGGAGGTGCTTCTGCTTGTCGGCGACGATGACGTTGATGCAGTCGGTGCTCCGGAAGCAGTGATCCGCGACCGCGAGCAGCGTATTGGCGTCGGGCGGCAGATAGACCCGCACGACCGACGGCCCCTTGTTGGCCACGAGGTCGATGAAGCCGGGATCCTGGTGCGAGAATCCGTTGTGATCCTGGCGCCAGACCGTCGACGACAGCAGGATGTTTTCGGAGGCGACAGCTGCGCGCCACGACACGTGGTTCTTCGAGATGTCCAGCCACTTGGCGTGCTGGTTGAACATGGAATCGACGACGTGGGCGAAGGCCTCGTAGGTGTGAAAGAAGCCGTGACGGCCGGTGAGCAGATACCCTTCCAGCCAGCCGAGCAGCGTGTGCTCCGACAGCATCTCCATGACGCGCCCGTCGCGCGCGAGCTCGCCGCCGTCGCCATCCTCGGGCAGCAGATCCGCCATCCAGGTCTTCTTGCTGGCCTGGTAGACCGCCTGCAGCCGGTTGGATGCGGTCTCGTCGGGGCCGAAGACGCGGAAACTGGTCGGGTTGTCCTTCATCACGTCGCGCAGGTACTCGCCGAGCGGCTTGGTGTTCTCGTACTCCACGCCTCCGCGTGACGGCACCTCGACGGCGTACCGGCGAAAGTCGGGAAGCTTGAGGTCTTTGCGCAGCAGGCCGCCGTTGGCATGCGGATTGGCGCTCATTCGCCGGTTTCCTTTCGGCGCGAGCGCCTTGAGCTCGGGCACCAGCCGGCCGCCCGCATCGAACAGCTCCTCGGCCTTGTAACTGCGCATCCAGTCCTCGAGGAGCTCCAGGTTCGCCGGGTTGGTGCGCACGTCGGCAAAGGGCACCTGGTGCGACCGCCAGGACCCCTCGACCTTGTGTCCCTTGATCTCCTTCGGTCCCGTCCACCCTTTCGGGGAACGCAGCACGATCATCGGCCAGCGCGGGCGGGCGGGAGTATTCGAGTCGCGCGCGGCCTTCTGGTGGGCGCGTATCTCGCCGATGGCCTGGTCGAGCGTGGCGGCCATCGTCTGGTGCATCAGCGCCGGGTCGTCCCCTTCCACGAAATAGGGGGTGTAGCCGTAGCCGACAAACAGCGCTTCCAGCTCCTCGTGGCTGATCCGCGACAGGATCGTTGGATTGGCAATCTTGTAGCCATTGAGGTTCAGGATCGGCAGCACCGCTCCGTCACGCACCGGGTTGATGAACTTGTTGGAGTGCCATGCCGTCGCCAGCGGGCCGGTTTCCGCCTCGCCGTCACCCACGACGCACGCGACGATGAGGTCCGGATTGTCGAGCGCCATCCCGTAGGCGTGCGAGAGGCTGTAGCCGAGCTCGCCCCCTTCGTGGATCGATCCGGGCGTCTCGGGAGTGACGTGGCTGCCGATATGCCCCGGGAAGGAGAACTGCTTGAAGAACTTCTGCATGCCTTCGGCGTCCTCGCTCTTGTCCGGATAGATCTCGGAGTACGTCCCCTCGAGATACGCCGGGCCGAGCACCCCGGGCGCGCCGTGACCGGGCCCGGCGACGAAAATCATGTCGAGATCGTGCTCGACGATCAGACGGTTGAGATGCACCCAGGTGAACGACAGCGCGGGACTTGCGCCCCAGTGGCCGAGCAGGCGGTGCTTCACGTGCTCCGCCGTCAGCGGCTCCTTGAGCAGCGGGTTGTCTTTCAGGTAGATCATGCCGACGGACAGGTAGTTGCACGCCCGCCAGTAGGCGTCCATTGATTTCAGCGTTTTGGCCGACAGCGGGTTTTTGACCGTCACCTGCACGTCGAGCTCTTTCGCGGTCAGCAGCTTTTCCACGGTACATCTCCCATTCGTAGTCGGCCGCGGCCGGGCACCCCGCTCGGCACCCCGCTCACCGCCGGAGGCTGTGCGCTTCACGCGACGGCCGATTCAGTCTCCATCAGGTCGCGATCGATTTCGGCGCGCGCGCCGAAACCGGCCAGATCACACGTCGCCCGGGCGCGCTGCAACGGGCTGGTCAGGACGAGGACGACACACTCGGGCCGGGCCACCGCCTTTTCCGTGTAAGCCTCCGGCTTCATCGTGTGACTCCGGCCAGCGCGTTGCCGATGAGGGCCTGCGCCTCCTCCTGAATGCGCCGCAGGTGGTCGGCTCCGCGAAAGCTTTCCGCGTAGAGCTTGTAGACCGCCTCCGTGCCCGACGGACGCGCCGCGAACCAGCCGTGTGCGGTGACGACCTTGAGGCCGCCGATGGGCGCACCGTTCCCGGGCGCCATCGTGAGCCGGGCCTCGATCGGGTCGCCTGCAAGCTGCGAGGCCGTGACGCCGGCCGGCGACAGCGTCCGCAAGCAGGCCTTCTCTTCTTCAGTGGCAGGCGCGTCGATGCGCTCGTATGCCGGAGCGCCGAGCTCACGCGTGAGCTCCTCGTACAGCTCGGACGGATCGCGGCCGGTGCGCGCCATGAGCTCCACGGCGAGGAGGCCCATGATGATGCCGTCCTTGTCGGTCGTCCATACGGTGCCGTCGCGCCGGAGAAACGACGCGCCCGCGCTCTCTTCGCCGCCAAAGCCGAGCGACCCGTCGAGCAGGCCGGGCACGAACCACTTGAATCCGACGGGTACCTCGATCAGCGCGCGGCCCAGCTTCGCCGCCACCCGGTCGATCACGCCGCTGCTCACCACCGTCTTGCCGATCGCGGCGTCCTCGCGCCACCCCGGCCGATGGGTGAAGAGGTAGAACATTGCCGCAGCGAGGTAGTGGTTGGAATTCATCAAGCCCGCGCGGCGCGTGACGATGCCGTGTCGATCGGCGTCGGGATCGTTGCCGAAGGCGATGTCGAAGCGATCCTTGAGCTCGATCAGCGTGGCCATGGCGTGCGGAGACGAACAGTCCATCCGGATCCGGCCGTCCCAATCGAGCGGCATGAAGCGGAACGTCGGGTCCACCTTGTCGTTCACCACCTCCGCGTCGAGGCCGTACTGTTCGATCGCGGCCTGCCAGACCGCGACGCTCGCGCCGCCAAGCGGATCGATGCCGATCCGGAGCCCGGCGTGCCGGACGACGTCCATGTCCACGACGGACCCCAGCTCGCTCACGTACGACCTGACATAGTCAACACGGTGGGTGGTGGCGGCACGGCGTGCCGTGTCGTACGGGATGCCAGCGATGTCCCTGCGATTGCCCGAAAGCAGCCGGTTCGCCTGGTCTTCGATCCGCCGAGTGACATCGGTCCCGGCTGGTCCGCCATCGGGCGGGTTGTATTTGAAGCCACCGTCGTCGGGCGGATTGTGCGAGGGCGTCACGACAATACCGTCCGCCAGCCCCGATGTCCGCCCGCGGTTGTGTGACAGGATGGCATGCGAGATCGCCGGGGTGGGTGCATAGCCGTCGTCGGCAGCGATGACGGTCTCCACACCGTTTGCCGCGAGCACTTCCAGCGCTGTCATGAACGCGTGTTTGGAGAGCGCGTGTGTGTCTCGTCCGATGTACAGGGGACCCGTGATGCCGTGGTGTTTGCGGTCGTTGCAGATCGCCTGGGTGATGGCGAGGACGTGCGCCTCGTTGAACGAGCCACGCAGCGACGAGCCACGGTGGCCGCTCGTCCCGAAGCTCACGCGTTCGGCGCCCTCGGCGTCCTCCGGCTCGCGTATGTAGTACTCGCGTCGAAGCGCCCCGAGATCGACGAGGGCGTCCGTGGGAGCGGGCCTGCCCGCAAGATGATGGATCGTCATCGAACCAGCGCCCCGCGCGCGCCCCCGGCGGCAGGTTGAAGCCCCAACGCGAGCAGGACGACGGAGCGCGCCTGCGCCACGTAGCTCGCCCGGGCGACAGCGGGTGCCTGCTCCCAGGGAAGAATGTCGTCGGGCGACTCGAGCGCCGTGTCGATGCAGCGCCGCCACGCGTGCTGACCTTCCGCCGCGGCAGCCGGCAGCTCGAAGGTCAGCGGTTCCCAATACGCATTGAAGATCACGTGCAGGAGATAACGCGCGCCCAGGCTCTGCAGGGTGAAGGCCAGGGAATGCGAGTGCTCGCTCCAGTCCGGCCGGTTGAGCGCAACCCCGTGCCAGTCGATCCGCGCCCGGCGCAGGAGCTCGTTGAGCGTCAGCACCGAGTCTTCGCCCACCACGTCCCGGCGCTGGCGAAACGCGTTCAGCTCGCGGACGAACCGGTGAATGTCGGCGTGCCGATCGAGCAGGCGCCAGTCGAGCCAGCTCGTCTCGCTGTCCTGGCAGTAGGCGTTGTTGTTTCCCCGCTGGGTCTGGCGCATCTCGTCGCCCATCAGCAGCATCGGCGTGCCGGCGGAGAGCAGTTCCAGCGCGAAGAAGTTCTTGACCTGGCGATTGCGCAGCGCCTCGATCGCCGCATCGTCGGTCGGTCCTTCCACGCCGCAATTCCAGCTCATGTTGTCGTCGGCCCCGTCACGGTTGTTCTCGCCGTTGGCCTCGTTGTGCTTGCGGTTGTAGGAGACGAGATCGTTGAGCGTGAACCCGTCATGACAGGTGACGAAGTTGACGCTCTGCTCGGCCTCGCGCTCCTCGTGGCCGTACATGTCCGGACTGCCCAGCAGGCGGGCGGCAAGGCCGGACACGGAGCCCTTCTCGCCCTTCACGAAGCGCCGCATGTCGTCGCGGAACCGGCCGTTCCACTCCTGCCAGCTGTCGCCGACGAAGCTGCCGACCTGATAGAGGCCGGCGGCATCCCACGCCTCGGCGATCAGCTTGGTGCCGGCCAGCAGCGGATCCGACTCGATGTCCCAGAGGACCGGCGGGCTGGGCAGCGGATGGCCGGCCTCGTCGCGCGACAGGATGGACGCGAGATCGAAGCGGAAGCCGTCGACGTGCATCTCGGTCACCCAGTAGCGCAGGCTGTCCTGAATCAACCGGCGCACGATGGGCTGGTTGGCGTTCAGCGTGTTGCCGCAGCCGGTGTAGTCGGCGTAGCACGATCGATCCTTCAGCAGGATGTAATAGACATCGTTGGCGAGACCGCGGTAGCAGAACGTCGGCCCCTGCTGGCCGCCCTCGGAGGTGTGATTGAAGACGACATCGAGGATCACTTCGATGCCGGCCCGATGGAGCGCCTTGACCATGTCGCGGAACTCGTCGAGGACGGCGAGCGGCTCCGGGCGGGAGCTGTAGGCGCGATGCGGCGCGAAGAAGGAGACCGGCTGGTACCCCCAGTAATTCACCCGGCCGGCCGGCGCATCCTGGGGGTCGAACTGAAAGACCGGCAACAGCTCCACGGCGGTGATCCCCAGATCCTCGAGATAGGGGATCTTGTCGATCAGGCCGGCGTAGGTGCCGCTTCTCGTGCCTCCGACCTCCGAGCCGTGGTGGCGGGTGAAGCCGCGCACGTGAAGCTCGTAGATCACGCTCTCGGCGAAAGGCCGTCTGAGGGGCTGGTCGCCTTCCCAGTCATAGCGGCCGGGATCGGCGACGACACTCTTCATCGCGCAGGCCGCGTTGTCGCCGGGCCGGGCGGCGGCGTGGCGATCGTAGGTTTCCGGGACCACCACGGAGAGACCGTAGGGGTCGAGGAGCACCTTTTCCCCGTCGAACCGCAACCCGCGTTCCGGCGCGAACGGCCCGTGGGCCCGATAGGCATACACCTGGCCCGGCGCGAGGTCCGGGACGAAGACGTGCCAGTAGTGATAGGTGCGGTGCCGCCTCGGATCGAGATCGATGACCCGCGCGGGGCGCGCGGCCCTCTCGTCGTCGAACAGCAGCAGCTCGATCCGCGTCGCGTGCTTGGCGAACACGCTGAAATTGACGCCGTCCGGACAGGCGGTGGCACCGAGCGGAGCGCTCGCTCCCCAGGTCGCGAGGCGGGTGCCCGCACCGGCCAGCGCAGCGACGGCGGCGGCCTGCATTGCTATCTCTCCGCCGGTGTGAGCGGGCTCACGCTCCAGACGTTGCGGCAGTACTCGCGGATCGAGCGATCCGACGAGAAGCGGCCGACCCGGGCCGTGTTCAGGATCGACATGCGGGTCCAGCTCTGCGTGTCCCGGTAGGCCTCGCTCACCCGCTGCTGGCAGCTCACATACGCCTGATAGTCGGCCAGCAGCATGTAGTCGTCGCGCGTCAGCAGCGAGTCGACGAGCGGTTGAAACATTGCGCGATCGCCGTTGGAGAAGAACCCGTCGGCGATCAGGTCGATCGCCTGGCGCAGCTCCGCGTTGGATTCGTAGAAACGACGCGGATCGTAGCCGTCTGCCGTCGACCTGACGACCTCGTCGGCCGTCAGGCCGAACAGGAAGAAGTTCTCCTGGCCCACGGCATCACGGATCTCGATGTTGGCCCCGTCCAGGGTGCCGATGGTCAACGCCCCGTTCATGGCGAACTTCATGTTTCCGGTGCCCGAGGCCTCCTTGCCGGCGGTGGAGATCTGTTCCGACAAGTCGGCGGCGGGGTAGACGCGCTGGGCGTTCTTGACGTTGAAATCCGGGAAGAACACGACCTTGAGGAGGTCCGACACCTTCGGATCGCGATTGACGACCGCGGCGACGGCGTTGATCAGCTTGATGATCAGCTTGGCCATCCGGTATCCGGGAGCGGCCTTGCCGCCGAAGATCACGGTACGCGGCGTCACCGCCGCACCAGGGTCGCGCGAGAGCCGGTTGTACAGGGTCACCAGGTACAGCACGTTCAGGTGTTGCCGCTTGTACTCGTGCAGCCGCTTCACCTGGACGTCGAAGAGCGAGCGCGGATCCACCGTGATGCCCGTCCGCTCTTTGATCACGCTGGCCAGGTCGCGTTTGTTGTCCGCCTTGATCGCCTGCCACTCCTTCTGGAAGGCGGCGTCGCCGGCCAGCGGCTCGATGCGGGCGAGCTCTTCTTCCAGATCCGATATCCATCGCTCGCCGATGTGCCGGGTGATGAGCGCGCTCAACCGCGGATTGCTCAGCACGATCCACCGCCGCGGCGTCACGCCGTTGGTCACGTTGCGGAACTTCTCGGGCGCCACGCGGTGGAAGTCGCTGAGCACCGTCTGCTTGAGGAGCTCGCTGTGCAGGGCCGCCACGCCGTTGATGGCATGGCTGCCGACGCAGGCGAGATGGGCCATGCGCACGGAGCGCTCGCCCGCCTCGTCGATGATCGACAGCCGCCGGGCGAGCTGATCGTCGCCGGGATGACGCACCCGCACCTCGTCGAGGAAGCGGCGGTTGATTTCGTAAATGATCTCGAGGTGGCGCGGCAGCAGCGCGCCGAACACCGGCAGCGCCCACCGCTCCAGCGCCTCGGCAAGGAGGGTGTGGTTGGTGTAGCCGCAGGTCTGCTGCGTGATCGACCAGGCTCGATCCCAGTCCATGCCGTGCTCGTCCACCAGCA
The DNA here is from genome assembly GCA_036521515.1 of Vicinamibacterales bacterium. Lineage (GTDB taxonomy): Bacteria > Acidobacteriota > Vicinamibacteria > Vicinamibacterales > UBA2999 > Gp6-AA40. Next base: position 2,563 of record DATDHP010000191.1, on the reverse strand, counting down.
GCCGCATCAGCTCGGCGACGGCAATGGAGGGATGGGTATCGTTCAACTGCGCGGCCCAACCGGCATGGAACTGGTCGAGTGGCTTGCCGCGCATCAGGTGCAGGCGAATCATGTCCTGCAGCGAACAGGAGACGAAGAAATACTGCTGCGCCAGGCGCAGCCGCTTGCCCGCTTCGGGCTCGTCGTTCGGATAGAGCACCTTGGAGATCGTTTCCGAGACGATCTTCTGCTCCACCGCGCCGTAGTAGTCGCCGACGTTGAACGCCTCGAAGTCGAACGATTCGGTCGCTTCCGCCTTCCACAGGCGCAGCAGGTTCGTTGTTTGTACGCGGTAACCCGGCACCGGCGTGTCGTAGGCGACACCCTTCACGACCTTCTCGGGCCGCCAGAGGACCCGGTAGTGGCCCTGGTCGTCGTGGCCGTGCTCGCAGCTCCCGCCGAACCCCACATCAAAGGTGACGTCCGAGCGCACGACCTCCCACGGGTTGCCGAAGCGCAACCACTTGTCCGTGAGCTCGACCTGCCAGCCATCGCGAATGGCTTGATCGAAGATGCCGAACTCGTAGCGGATGCCGTAGCCAATGGCGGGAACGTTGAGCGTCGCGAGCGAGTCCATGTAGCACGCGGCCAGGCGGCCGAGGCCGCCATTGCCCAATCCGGGCTCCTCCTCCTGCTCCAGCAGGGCGGACACGTCCTGCCCCAGCCTCGACATGGCAGCCTGGGCCGACGCCCCGATCCCGAGGTTGATGAGGCTGTTGCCCAGATGCGGCCCGGTCAGGAATTCGGCCGAGAGATACGCCACCAGCTTGGTGGCCGAATCCGCTTCGGTGATCGTTTCCACCGTCGTGAGGCAGCGGTCCAGCACCCGGTCGCGAACCGCATGGGCAAGCGCCGTGTACCAGTCGTTGCGCGTCGCGTGCTGCGGGAGCCTGCCCTGGAGATAGCGCAGGTTGTCGACCACTGCCGCCGCAATCGCCTCGGCGTCGAGCCCGCTCCTGACGGTCGCGTGCGCAGTCGGAGGATTCGCGGCGGCACGAGACTCATTGCCCGCTTTCGATTTCATACGCCTCCTTCGCGGCCGTGTTCGGGAAGGGTCGCGCGAAGCCGGGCAGGGTGCCTATGCGAATCCGGCAGGTCGTGACCGATGGCGCTCTCGGTCAGCGACAATCGATCCCTCTCTGCGGCGACGGACGACGCTATGCCGAACCGCCGACCGGTGCGCGCGCCGCCGGCTTGCCGGATCCGCATAGGCGAGATCCCGATCCTCGCGGTACCGTCTTCTGGTGGAGCACGCCCTGTCGCAGAAGGCCATCGAGATTGCCCAGCCCTTCGGCTTCCCGATCACCAACTCCATGGTCGTCACGTGGATCGTTGCCGTCGGTCTTGTCGTCTTTGCGCGGAGCGCGACGCGCCGCATGACCGAGGTCCCGGGCGCCGCTCAGAACTTCCTGGAGTGGCTCGTGGAAGCCTTGCACGGCCTTCTCGAGAGCATCCTGGGCCGGCATCTGGTCGAGCGGACCTTCTGGTTCTTCGCCACGACGTTCATCTTCATCCTTGCCGCCAACTGGGTCGGCCTCGTCCCCGGCGTCGGCACGATCGGGTGGGGCCACCACACCGCCGACGGCTTCGTCGTCGATCAACCGCTGTTCCGCGGCGCCAACGCCGATCTCAACCTCACGCTGGCGATGGCGCTGGTCTTCTTTGCGTGCTGGATCGTCTGGGCCCTGAGGGAAACCGGACCACGGGGGATTCTCAAGGAGCTGTTCGCGCCAAAGGGCGAAACGACGGGCGTCTTGCGGGTGGTGATGGTCGGCGTGTTCTTCGCAGCCGGCTGCCTGGAGATCATCTCGATCCTGTTTCGTCCCGTCTCGCTCAGCTTTCGTCTCTACGGCAACGTGTTCGCGGGCGAGACCATGCTGGAGGCGATGGCGACCCTCGTGCCAGGCCTGGGCTGGCTGCTGCCGATACCGTTCTACTTCATGGAACTGCTGGTGGGCCTCGTGCAGGCGATGGTGTTCATGCTGCTGACCGCGGTCTTCACGCTCCTGATTTGTCACCACGAGGACGGGGGGTCTGCGGTGGCGCCCGGCTGAGCGCCCATGAGCCGGTACAGGCGCAGTTGCAGGAGCGCAGAAAGGACTACACAGATGGACGGAAGCATTACCGTTGGCCTGGCGGCGCTGGGGGCCGCCATCGGGGTGGGTTTGATTGGCCTGGGGGCGGCGGTCGCGGTGGGACGCAATCCGGGTGCCTCCACGAAGATCATGGTGCAGTCCATCCTGGCGATTGCCTTCGCGGAAGCGATCGTGTTCTACGCCCTCTTCCTGTCGACATAGGGGCCACTTCCGGGCTGCACTGGCCTCTCTACAAGGAACGGGTCGCACACATGGATACGCTTGCCTTGCAGGTGACGACGGAGGGTGGCGGACTGATCGAGCAGGTGGCACGCACGTTCGGCGTGAACTGGCCGCATCTGTTCGCCCAGATCGTCAGCTTCAGCTTTGTCTGCCTCGTTCTGTACGCCTTCGCCTACAAGCCGATTCTGCGGATGCTGGAGGCGCGG
>DATDHP010000190.1:0-3582 GCA_036521515.1 Vicinamibacterales bacterium | reverse complement strand
CGCTCATGCTCGCGCTGACCGGCGGTTTCGTCGTCACCATCCTCTCCATTCGAGTCTCGTCGCGGAATCCGCGGAACGCCGTGCTGATTGCGCTGCTCAGCGGCCTGGCGGCGTGGGCGCTGCCGGCGCCTCGCGATCGTCGCGGGATTCGCGAGACCTGGATCGCGTGGAACGCTCGCATCCGCAAGCTCCAATCGCGATGGTCCTGGCGGCGCGACGCCGCCGCGATGATTGCGCTCGTTGGCATCGCGCTGGAGGTTCACCTCTGGGCGATCAGCCGTCCGCTCTGGGTCGACGAGGAAATGATCGCCCTCAACCTGCGCGATCGTTCGCTCGCCGATCTGGCTGGCCCGCTGTGGCTCGGACAAAGCGCCCCGTACGGCTGGCTGGCGCTGCAGCGCGCCATCCTGCTGACGCTGGGTGCGGGTGAGCTCGCGCTGCGCCTGGTACCGTTGCTCTTCGGCATTGCGACGCTGCTGGCCGCGGTCTGGGCCGGCCGAAGATGGGCCGGGCCGATCGGTGCGCCCGTGCTCGTGCTGCTCTGCACGTTCGGGCGGTGGATCTCGCACTATCCCAACGAGCTCAAGCACTACTCCGCCGACACCTTCTGGGGACTTGCGCTGCCCGCGCTGGCCATCTATTCAATGGAGGCAGAGAGCTCGACGGCTCGGATGCGGCGCGCGGTCTTATGGTGGGCGGCTGCATCCGTCGGATTGTGGTTCGCGAACGGGGCCCTCTTCGCCGCGCCAGCATGCGCGCTGGTTCTGCTGATCGCGATATGGCGCCGCGCCGGGGGGCGGGCTGCGATGCTGTTCGCTCTGGCGGGAGGCATCTGGCTCGCCAGCTTCTCGCTCCATTTCATCGTCGCCCTGCGACATACGGTGCGCAGCGAGTTCCTCAGAAACTTCTGGATGGGCGGCCTGCCTCCCGCAACAGCGGGCTGGATCGAGACCTTGAGCTGGCTCACCAGGCGATTCGAGCCGGTCGCAACCGATCCGGTCGGGACGGATCTGTGGGTGCTGCTGTGGCTCGTCGCGGCCTGTGGCTTCGCGCTCTCTGTCAGTCGGCCCCTCGGCGTCATTCTCGCGGCGATGACGGTCTCCGCGTTTCCGTACGCAGCGCTCCGGCTCGTGCCGCTGCAGGCGCGGCTCGCGCTGTGGATCGTGCCGGCAGTCTATATGGGCATTGCAATCTTCTGCGACAGTGCCGTGCGGTTCACACGCAATGCTCTGGTCCGGCGACGCTGGACACGGCTGCTTCTGGCCGGCGGCATGACGTTCCTCGGATTCTCGCTGTGCGTCGACATCTCCAGGCGCGGCCTGGAGGACTACCGGCACGGCCGCCCAAGGGACGACAAACAGGGACTCGATGACCGGGCCGCCGTGCACTGGCTCATGCTTCAAAGTCGACCTGGCGATGCCTGGATGACGACCCGGCTCGCGATGCCGGCGATCTGGTGGTATGGCGGGATGCCGCTGACGGGCGCCGATTCAGCCGGAGGCCGCGACCCGAATGGCGGACCCATCTTCGAGGTCGGGTACTCGGAGTCTGAGTCCGAGTGCCGGCAACATGCACTGGACATCACAATACGCGGGCAGCGCCGCGTGCTGGTCTACTCCGGCTTCCCGGACGTGCCGGACGGATTCGACGATCTGCTGTTGGGGAGGCTCGCAGCGCTGGGGACTCTGCGGGAGCATCGCCGTTTCGCCGTCATCGGTCGCGCGGCCGTGTTCGATCTGACCTTGCCGGCGACACCCGACGACGTGGCGGCTCTCCCACCCCTTTCCTGGCGACGCGCGCCTCCACCGCGACTCGGCGGCTGCGTCGTCGCCCGGCCGGCGAAGCGATGGTGACGTCCAGCAGCTTGTCAACACGGGCGGACGTGCGCCATATCGCGCACGTAGCGCCGCGCGACCCTACGCCAACGCGAGCGAGGTCCGGCCTGTTGCGGCAGCCCTGACGCGTCCCGCGCAGTCTTGGTACAGTATCGGCAATGGACCTTACGATCGCGCTCGCGCAACTCAATCCGACGGTCGGCGACATCCCGCAGAATGCGGCGCTGGTTCAACGGACCCGCGACGCCGCCGTCGAGGCGGGGGCCGACCTGGTCGTCTTCCCGGAGCTGGTTCTTGCCGGGTATCCCCCAGAGGATCTGGTGCTCCGCCCGGCGTTCGTCGAGGCAGCGACCGACGCGCTGCGCGTCCTGGAGCACGAAAGCGCCCAGGGCGGCCCCGGGCTCGTCATGACGCTGCCGTGGCGTCGCAACTCCCACGTGCACAACGCGGTGGCACTCGTCAGCGACGGTCGAGCGGTCCTCCGCTTCAAGCACGAGCTTCCCAACTACGGCGTGTTCGACGAGAAGCGGGTGTTTGCTCCGGGGCCGCTGCCCGAACCGGTCGTGTTCCGCGGAGTCCCGCTCGGACTCCCAATCTGCGAGGACATCTGGTTCCCCGACGTCGCGGCACATCTGGCGCGTCAGGGCGCCGAGATCCTGTTCGTCCCGAACGGGTCTCCCTACGAGGTCGACAAGTTCGCGCAGCGGCTCGGCCTCGCGCGACAGCGGACGAGGGAAACCGGGCTGCCGCTCGCCTACGTCAACCAGGTGGGCGGGCAGGACGAGCTGGTGTTCGACGGGGGCTCGTTCGTCATCAACAGCGACGGCGGCCTGGCGCACCTGCTGCCGCGCTGGCAGGAGTCGCTCGTGCTGACGCAGTGGTGCCGGGTCAATGGACGCTACAGGTGCGACGGCTCGGCCTCGTGGACGGAGTCTCCGCGCCTGGCAGCCGATTACGACGCGCTCGTGCTGGGGCTTCGCGATTACGTTCGCAAGAACGGCTTTCCCGGGGCCGTCCTCGGTCTGTCGGGCGGGATCGATTCGGCACTGACTGCGGCGGTGGCCGTCGATGCCCTGGGCGCCTCCCGCGTGCGCGGCGTGCGGCTGCCGTCTCGGTTCACCACAGCGCCCAGCATGGACGACGCGGAGGAATCGGCACGGCTGCTCGGCATCCGCCTCGAGACGATCGCGATCGGCGCGTCGGTCGCGGCGCTCGAAGCGACGCTCGCTCCTTTGTTCGCAGGCCTTCCCGGAGACACCACCGAAGAAAACCTGCAGGCGCGGGCACGCGGGGTGCTGCTCATGGCGCTGTCCAACAAGTTCGGCGACCTGCTCGTGACGACGGGCAACAAGTCCGAGATGTCAGTTGGCTATGCGACGTTGTACGGCGACATGTGCGGCGGCTACTCGGTGCTGAAGGATATCTACAAGACCGAGGTCTACGCCTTGTCGCAGTGGCGGAACGAACACCGGCCCGAAGGAGGACTCGGGCCCGAGGGACGCGTCATCCCCGAGTCGTCGCTGACCAAGGCGCCGACTGCCGAGCTGCGGCCCAATCAAACCGACCAGGATTCGCTCCCGCCCTACGACGAGCTCGACGCGATTCTGACGGGCCTCATCGAAGAAGAGAAGCACGTCGGCGAGATCGTGGCGCGCGGCTACAGCCGGGAGACGGTGGCGCGCGTGCAGCGCATGCTCTACGCGGCCGAGTACAAGCGCCGCCAGGCGCCGCCCGGCGTCAAGATCAC
>DATDHP010000189.1:0-1631 GCA_036521515.1 Vicinamibacterales bacterium | reverse complement strand
CGTCCGCGGCCGCAGGTTCGCGGTGCGGCCTCGTTCAGTCTGGAATTCCGAATTCCTTGAGCTTGGCCAGGAACAGCTTGTAATTGATCTGCAGCTGCTCGGCGGCCCGTTGCTTGTTGCCGGCCGCCTCCTTCAGCGCCTGTTCCGACTTGCGGCGTTCCACCTCCGCCGTGACCCTGCGCAACGCATCGTTCATCGAGCCGGACAGATCGATCTGCTCCCACGGGCTCGCCGGCGGCGGAGCGGCCGCTTGCCGGAACGACAGATTGAGGTGGCGCGGGTGAATCGTGTCGTCGTCGCAGAGGATGACCGCGCGCTCGATGCAGTTCTGCAGCTCGCGCACGTTGCCGGGCCACGGGTAGGCGCGCAGATCCTCGATGGCGGCCGGCGCGAGCGTCAGCGTCGTCTTGTTCACCTCCCGGCAGAACAGGTCGACGAAGTGCCGGGCCAGGATGACCACGTCATCCGCACGCTCGCGCAGCGGCGGAATCCGGATTGGAAAGACGGAGAGGCGGAAGAAGAGATCCTCGCGGAACTGCCGCTCGGCGACCCGTGCCTTGAGGTTGCGGTTGGTGGCAGCCACCACGCGCACGTCCACCGTCAACGACTGCGTCCCGCCGACCCGCTCGAAGCTCTTCTCCTCGAGCGCGCGCAGGATCTTGGCCTGCAGCGCGAGCGGGAGGTCGCCGATCTCGTCGAGGAACAGCGTCCCGCGGTGCGCCAATTCGAACCGTCCAGGCTTGCGCATGGCCGCGCCGGTGAAGGCGCCTTTTTCGTGTCCGAACAGCTCGGTCTCGAGCAGCGTCTCCGGAATCGCGGCGCAGTTGATCGCGACAAACGGGCCGTCCGCACGCGGGCTCAACGCGTGCAGCCCGCGCGCGAACAGCTCCTTGCCTGTGCCGCTCTCACCCTCGAGGAGCACGGTCGCATCCGTCGCGGCCGCCCGGTGGAGCTGCTGCGACACCTGCCGCAGGTGTGCGTCCTCGCCGATGATGCGCGGCGCCCCCCGGCGCTCCGCGAGCTCTTCTTTCAGGAGGATGTATTCGGTGTGCATCCGCCGCTGCGCGATCGCCCGTTCGACGAGGAGCAGGAGATGATCGGGGTCGACGGGCTTGGCCAGGAAGTCCATGGCGCCTTCCTTCATCGCCAGCACCGCATCCTGGATGCTGCCGTAGGCGGTCATGACGACGACCGGCACCTGCGCGTCGAGCTCCTTCGCGGCGCGCAGCACGCCGAACCCGTCGCCCTCGGGCAGCTTCAGGTCGGTCAGGACGACGGCCGGGCGCGCCTGCCGCAGCTGCTGCACGGCCTCGGCCTCGTTACAGGCCTCCACGACGGCGTGGCCCTGCCCTTCGAGGGCATGCCGCATCATCGCGCGCAGCGAATCCTTGTCTTCGACGAGGAGGACGGGGAAGGTGGGCATGCGGGATCGTGATGACGAGTCGTTCTTTACAGATACGGACCGCGGAGTCGCGGAGTCGCGGAGACAATTCGTGCGGGGCGGGGACTCCGTTCTGCGCGGCAACGTGGGAGCGAGAAGCGCGTCACATAGGAACCACGAATCACGAATCGCGATGCGTCAGCGTAGCCAGCCGGCGGGCGCGCCGGCGCGGCGCCCTTCTTCCTGGATG
>DATDHP010000188.1:0-5484 GCA_036521515.1 Vicinamibacterales bacterium | reverse complement strand
GTCCCCGGCCTGCTTGCGCGCTTCGGTGTCGGCCGAAGCGCCGTAGGTCAACCCCCGCTCGGATCGCAGCACGTTGTGCAGCCGGTTCGCGCCCTCGCCTCCGAGGACCTTCACGGCGAGGTCCCACGCCAGGTAGTCGGGGTGCTTGCGCGGGATGGCGAGCATGCCGACGCGGATCTCCGTCTGCACCGCATCCGGCTTGTCGACGACCACGATGCGGCGTGTGGGCGGCGGCGGGTCGAGCGGCTTCGGCGCCGCCGCTTCGGCGCGCGGCCACCGGAGGAACGCGCGCTCGGCCGCCGTAAACGCCTCCGCGCTCGTCACGTCACCGACGATCGCCAGGATCACGTTGTTCGGGACGAAGTAGCGCTTGTGGTACGCCTGCAGGTCCTCGCGCGTGATCCGGGCGAGCGTCTCGGGCGTGCCGCTGCTCGGCAGGCCGTACGGATGGAACCCGTAGACGAGCCGGTCGAACAGCACGCTCGCGACGTAGTCGGGATCCTCGCCGTTCACCTTCAGGGACGAGATCGTCTGCTGTTTCTGACGATCGATCTCCTCCGCCGCGAACGCCGGATTCCGGACCACGTCGGCCAGCAGATCCATGACCGTGCCGAACGAGTCCTTCATGGCGATGGCGTTGACGAAGGTGAGGTCGTTGGCGGAACCGGTACCGAGCGCGCCGCCGATCGTATCGATCTGATCGGCGATCTCCGCCTGGCTTCTCGTCGTCGTTCCCTGATCGAGCAGCGAGGCCACGAGGCTGGCGACGCCAGTCTTGCCCTCGGGGTCCTGGGCCGCGCCGGCCCGCACCAGCATGCGCATGCTGACCGCCGGCTGCTCGTGGTGCAGCACCACGACGACCTGCATGCCGTTGTCGAGCGTGCGCATCTCGTACGGCGGGAACTTCACGTCGCGCGCCTGCAACGGGCGCGGCGGCCGCTCGGAGGGCCAGTTCGCGACCTGGGCGGTGGCCAGACTCACTCCCAGGGTCAAGGCGCAGAGCACGAGGCGGAAAATCCAGTGCGGCCGCATCAGCGTGACCCTCCGCTGGCGCCCTTCGGCATGATGTGGAGCACGACGCGGTTGGCGTCGGTGAAGTACGTCCTGGCCACGCGCTGCACGTCGGCCTGGGTGGTGTTCACGAAAATGTCGAACTCACCGTCGGCGGTCTTGATGTCGTTGTGGATCACCGCCGCATGCGCCAGGTGCAGCGCCTTCTGCTCGTTCGACTCGCGGCCGACGATGTAGTCACGCGCGAACTGGTTCTTGGCGCGCTCGAGCTCACGCGCCGTCACGCCATCGGTCTTCAGCTTCTCGAACTCGCCGATGAGCGCCTTCTCCACGGCCGCCGGCGAGACACCCGGCTGCACGATGGCGACCGCATAGAACAGGTTCGGGTCCTCGGTGATGTTGCCGCGCGCGAACGCGCTCAGCGCCAGGCGTTTGTTGTAAATCAGCTCGCGCGTGATGCGCCCGCTCTGCCCGTCCGACAGAATCTTCGACGTGATGTGGAGCGGGTAGGCATCCGGATGCCCGTCGTAGGTCACGTGGTACGCGACCACGACCGCCGGCAGCGGCCACGCCTCTTCGACCGTCGCACGCTTCTCGCCAGCCTGCTGCGGCTCCTTCGGGATGTCGCGCGGCACCGGGCGCGGCGATTTCGGGATCCGGCCGAAGTACTGGGTCACCATCTGCAGCGCCTGCGCGACGTCGAAATCGCCGACCACGGTGAGCGTCGCGTTCTCCGGGACGTAGAACGTCCGGTGGAACTCGCGCACGTCCTCGATCGAAGCGGCTTCCAGGTCGGCCATGCTGCCGATCGTCGGGTTCTTGTACGGGTGCGCCGTGAACGCGTGGTTGTAGATAATCTCCGACAGCCGGCCGTACGGCTGGTTGTCGATACGCATCCGGCGTTCTTCCTTGACGACCTCGCGCTCACGCCGGAACGCCATGTCGTCGACCCGGAGCGTGGCCATGCGGTCGGCCTCCATCCACAGCGCGAGCGGCATGTAATGCGCCGGCAGCGTCTGCCAGAACACCGTCTCGTCTTCCGTCGTGTAGGCGTTGCTGCGCCCACCGACGCCGGAGATGATGGAGGTGTGGAGCTCGGGCTCGACGTTCTTCGATCCCTTGAACATCATGTGTTCGAAGAGGTGGGCGAACCCGGTCCGTCCCGGCCGCTCGTTCTTCGAACCGACGTGATAGGTGAGCGACACGTGCACGATGGGCGTCGAATGGTCCTCCGACAGGATCACGCGCAGCCCGTTCGCCAGTGTCGTCATCTCGTACTGCAGCTTGGGAGGGCGGACGGCCGCCTGCAGCGGCGCCAGGACCGCGCCGCAGACGAGTCCCAGGACGGCGATTCGCACGCGGAGCCGGGTAAGAGCAGGCATAAGCATCTGGATTATGGCATGTTAACGGCTGAGGAGTCGGAACCCGGCTTTCAGCCAGGTTGCGGTCCCGAACTCGACGGGAAACGGGTCGATCCGCCGCTCGCCGGCCACGAACAACTCTATCGCGCCGGCATTTCCTTCAAATCTGACGCCTCCTTCGGCGAGGAAGCCGGTCTGGGTGCCTCGATCGCGACTGCCGTCCACCCCGACGATCCGCGCACGCAGGGCCGAGATGACGCTCACGCGCCGCCGCAGCTCAATCCGGCCGCGCCCTTCCGCCTCCAGCTCCCACTGGTAGTCGACGAACGATTTTTGGATCGTACGGCGAAGATCGGCGCGTGCAGCCCACCGGGAACGTCCAGGAGTGAAGTCGTGTGCAATGCGCGCTCCGATCATGTTCCAGTCGATCGCCGCCGTTTTCGGACGGTCGCTGAGGTGACGGGACTGGTGGTAGAACATGCCGGCCAGCTCGAGCCCGGCGACGCGCACCGACGCCAGTCCGGCCATGATGTAGTTGCCCTGGTTCGGGTCGAAGCGGCGCAACTGGTCCCCCATGACCACCTCGTAGCTCGCGGCGAACGTGGCGCGGCCGGCGCCGTAATCGATGACATCGAGCTCGCCGCCAAGGTCTGCGTCCCAGGCGAACCGGCGATCGCCGTCGCTGCCGAGGCGCTCGGCCCCGAGCTGGAAGTCGAACCGCGGAACGAATTGCACCGTCGGCTGCGCGGACGCGGACGTGGCGCCCGCAAGCACTGCGAGCACCATCAGGATCGACCCTTCCGCCTGAAGGCGGAAGCCACACCGCTTCACTCCGTGCGGCTCCCGGGCAGAGTCCCGCGGCGTGAGGCCACTTCGGCCAGGCGTGCTTCCAGCTCCTCGATGCGCTTCTTCAGCTCCGGCAGGCGGCGGAAGATGACCGACGCCTTGCGCCACTCGCGGCTGTCGATCGCCGGATACCCGGCGACCATGACGCCGGCGTCGAGCGAGTTGGTCACGCCGGACTGCCCCACGGCGACGGCGCCGCGGCCGATCGTCAGGTGACCGCCGACGCCCACCTGCCCGCCAAAAATCACGTCGTCCTCGATGGTCGTGCTGCCGGCGATGCCGACCTGCGCCGCCATCAGCACGTTGCGGCCGATCTTCACGCCGTGCGCGACCTGGACGAGGTTGTCGATCTTCGTCCCCGCCTGGATGCGCGTCTCTCCGACCGCCGGACGATCGATCGTGGTATTGGCGCCGAGCTCGACGTCGTCCTCGATCACCACGGTCGCGACCTGCGGAATCTTCTCGTGCGAGCCGTCGCCGCGCCGCACGAACCCGTAGCCGTCGCCGCCAACGACGACCCCGTTCTGCAAGACCACGCGGTTGCCGATCGTGACGCGCTCGCGGATGGCCACGTTGGAATGAATCACGCAGTCGCTGCCGATGCGGGCGCCGTGCCCGATCGTCACGTTCGGAAAGACAACCGTGTTGTCGCCGATTGACGCGCCCTCGCCCACGGCGACGAACGCGCCGATCGAGACGTCGCGGCCCATTCGGGCGTCAGCGGCAATCGCCGCCATCGGATGCACGCCGGATGCGGGCCGCCACGCGGGGGCGAACAGGCCGACGGCGCGCGCAAACGCGAGGTACGGTTCGGCGGTGCGGAGCATCGCGCACGGCGCGGCGGCCGCGTCGTCTCTGAGCAGGACCGCAGACGCGCGCGAGGTCCTCAGCGCCGCTTCGTATCTCGGATTGGCGAGGAAGGTGATATCGCCGGGACCGGCGTCATGGATGGTTGCCACGCCCACGATGTCGATCTCGCCGTCGCCTTCGAGACGGCAGCCCAGGCGATCGGCAAGCTCACGAAGTTTCACGGGGATCAAGGCACAAGGCTCGAAGCTCGAGGCACAAGCTCAACGCGTCCGGATGCGCGCCCTTGAGCCTTGTGCCTTGGGCCTTGTGCCTTGGCGAGGATATCACGCGTGCCGCAGCGCGACTCGCTCGAAGAAGGTGGAGAAATGCTGGAGCCGCAGGCGCGCCGCCACGTCGTGAATCCGCGCGTCGCGGACGCCGGGCTCGAGGTGCGCGACTTCGCGCAATTCCGTGAGCGGGGGACACGGCCGCCCGGTCCACGCGACGCGCTGCAACCCCTGCGTTGCGCCGCGCATCGATAACCAGTGACCCACGACGCGGAACGCGAAGTAGTACGCGAGGATGTTCGGACCCGGCACGAGCGCGAGGATGCTGGAGGCGACGAGCCCGATCGTGTCGACCACGAGCCAGAGCCGATGCCGCTCGTAGTCGCGCTGCAGCGTCCGGCGGATCAGCACCATCACCTGTTCGAAAGTCATGTCCTGCGGATGGGCTGCGACCGCCGTCGTCTGCCGCCGGAGGTTCCACAAGAGCCGTTGCTCGGCGATGCGCTCGGCCACCCACGCGAGCGTGCGCTCCTGGACGCGGCCGATCCACCCGCGCGGCTCCTCGCGCTCGCTGGCGCGACGGTGCTGACGCTCCTCCGCCGCCTTGAGCATGGCGGAGAAACCCTGGCGCAATTTGCCCAGAAGCCCTGCCGGCTGAGATTCCGGCGCGACATCGACCTCGCTCGAGGTCTCGCAGTAGAGCTCGTACTTGTCCGCTCCGAACGGCACCACGAAAACGTCCATCAACATTGACGATAACAAAGTTCAGCTGGGGGGGTGAGATGGTTCCGTGTGCAGCCCCCCGGATCTACGGTCTCCAGACCCGGCTGGGACCGAAGACCGTAGCCTGAGGACCGACGCGGATGGCTAAACGACCGTTCGACGTCCGCTGATGAGGTTCACCAGGAACAGCACGAGCGCGATGACCAGCAGCACGTGGACTATTCCGCCAGCAACGTCGAAGGCGAACCCGAGCAGCCAGAACAGCATCAGTAGGACGATGAGCGTCCAGAGCATGGTCAATCCTCCTGGACTCTCCAGGGCAATCGCTGTGCCAACGCCGTGGCACCGAGCCCGACGACCGTGGCTTCCGGCTTTAGCCGGAAGAGCGGGGTCGTTTCGCCCAGCTGCGGTCCTTCCGGCTGCCGGAAGCCACAGCAAGCTGTGCCGATGTCCTACCGGCGGCGGCG
>DATDHP010000187.1:0-7357 GCA_036521515.1 Vicinamibacterales bacterium | reverse complement strand
AAAACCTCGGAAATTCGATCGGTCGATCGTCGAAGGGCCCATCGGCCCGGCCGTCTGGAAGCTGGCGTGGCCGACGATGCTGCAGAACGTCATTGCCGGGCTGCAGGGCATCATCGACCATGCGATGGTCGGTCACTTCGTCGGGTTCAGGGCGAACGCGGCGATCGGCGTCAGCTGGCAGATCATCATCGTCGTCATTGTCTTCCTGAGCTCGCTCTTCACGGGAATGGCGGTTCTCGTCGCGCGCTTCGCGGGAGCGAACGAGCCCGACAAGGTGAACCGCGTCGTCTACCAGGCGTTCCTGACTGCGATGATGCTGTCGGCGGTGCTCGCGACCGCCGGGTACCTCGCGGCGCCGGCGCTGCTGGAGCTGGTCAATGCCGCGCCCGAGGTGCAGCAGGAGGCGCTGCCGTTCCTCAGGGCCATACTCGTCGGCATCTTCGGCATGATGCTCTTCTTCATGCTGAGTGGCGCCTTCCGTGCCGCCGGGGATCCGCACACGCCGCTCCGCCTCGGCGTGATGATGACGGTCCTGACTATCGTCTTCAACGTCCTGCTCATTCCGATTTTTGGAACCGTGGGCGCGGCCTACGGCACCATCGCGAGCAGCACGATCGTGGCGATCTACGGGCTGTGGCGGATGTCCCGCCCCGAGTCGGTGATTCACTTTGCGAGCGGGATGGGTCGCAAGCCGGACTTCGGGATCATCCGGTCGCTCTTCCGGTTCGGGCTGCCGACCGGCGTGCAGGGCATCGCGATGAACGTGGCCGGCGTGCTCCTGCTGCGGTTCATCGGATCGTTGCCGGAGAGCGCGGCGGCCCAGGCGGCCTACGCGGTCGGCTACACCGAGCTGTTTTCATTGATCACATGGACCTCCGTGGGCCTGATGGGCGCCGCGGCGACGATCGCGGGGCAGAACCTCGGCGCCGGCAACCCGGAGCGCTCGCTGGAAGGTGTGCGGGTTGCCGCGCGGATCGGGCTCGGCGTGGCGGCGGTCGTCGGCGCGATGTTCTTGCTCGTGCCGCGCCTGCTGCTCGGCATCTTCGGCATGACCGAGCCGGTCGTGCTGTCGCTCGGCGAACAGTTGCTGCGCTACCTGAGCGTGTCGGGTCTCTTCATTACCGCCGCGCTCGCCTACACCGGGGGACTGCAGGGCACCGGCGATACGCGCAGCCCGCTGTTCATCTCGATCGTGTCGCAGATCGTCATTCCACTCGGAATGTGCACGGCGCTCCAGGCCACGCGCGGCCTGACCGCGCCGGACATCTGGCTGGCGATCGTTCTTGGCCACGTCACCCGATGCCTGCTGAGCGTCGTGCGCTTCCGCCAGCAGAAGTGGCGGCATATCGAGGTCGACATCGAGCCGGCGCGGCCCTGAACCCGAATCCGTCGTTCACGCTTCTTGCTTCTCGCTTCTCGGTTCGTGTTCAGGTTCAGGGTTCGGTTCTGGGTTCTAGGTTCTGGGTTCTGGGTTCTGGGTTCTGGGTTCTAGGTTCTGGGTTCGTGGTTCGCGTTCCAGGGTCCGGCCGGCTGCAACCGGCCCCACGTCCGTCGAGCGCCAGCGAGCGTTAGTGTCGGCCGGCGTCAGCCAGTCCGAACAGGAACCCAGAACCAGAACTCCGAACTGAACCTCGAACCTGAACACGAACGGAGAAGCCAGAACCGAGAAGTGTGAACAGCGGTCGTACAATCGACAGTCGTGACACATTCAGATTTCGCCGGCGTGCGCAGAGTTCCTCCCCCGGTCAACGAGCCCAACTACAGCTACCTGCCGGGTTCCCCCGAACGCGCTGAGCTGAAGGGGCGTCTCGCCAAGATGGCAGCGGAGCGGATCGAGATTCCCATCATCATCGGCGGCTGCGAGATACGGACGGGACGGGTCGAGCAGGCGGTGATGCCGCACAACTACCGTCACGTGCTGGCCGACTGGCACGCGGCCGAGCGGCAGCACGTGCAGCAGGCGATTGCCGCCGCCAAGGACGCACACCGCGAGTGGAGCCGGTGGCCGTGGGAGGATCGCGCGGCGGTGTTCGTGCGCGCCGCGGAGCTGCTCACGACGACATGGCGCGCCACGCTCAACGCGGCCACCATGCTCGGGCAATCGAAGGCGGCGTTCCAGGCCGAGATCGATTCCGCGTCGGAGCTGATCGACTTCTGGCGCTTCAACCCGTTTTACGCGCAGGAGTTGCTGGCCGAGCAGCCGATCAGCCCGCACTCGATGTGGAACCAGATGGAGTACCGGCCGCTCGAGGGCTTCGTTTACGCGATCACCCCCTTCAACTTCACCTCGATTGCAGGCAACCTGCCGACGGCGCCGGCGCTGATGGGGAATACGGTCGTCTGGAAGCCGGCGTCGAGCGCGATGCTGAGCGCCTACTACATCATGCGGTTGCTCCAGGCGGCCGGGCTGCCGCCCGGCGTCATCAACTTCGTCCCCGGCGACGCGGCGCAGATCTCCAGCCTCCTGCTCGACTCGCCGGACCTCGGCGGCATCCACTTCACCGGCAGCACGACCGTGTTCAACGGGATGTGGAAGAAGGCTGGCGAAAATACCGGCCGGTACCGGAGCTATCCGCGGCTGGTCGGCGAAACCGGCGGCAAGGATTTCATCATTGCGCATCCGTCAGCCGCAGTGCAGGAACTGGCGGTCGCGATCGCCCGTGGCGGGTTCGAGTACCAGGGACAGAAATGCTCCGCGCCAAGCCGGGTCTACATTCCGGAGTCGCTCTGGCCCGAGGTCTGCGACCGGGTGGTCGCGATGATGCGTGACATGAAGATGGGGGACGTTCAGGACTTCCGCACGTTCCTTGGCGCAGTCATCGACCGGAAGGCGTTCACGAAGATCAGCGGCTACATCGAAGACGCGCGCAGGAACGCGACCATCATCCAGGGAGGAGGCGTCAACGACGAGACGGGCTATTTCGTCGAGCCGACCCTGATTCAGGCGAGGGAGCCCGACTACCGCTCGATGCGGGAGGAGATCTTCGGCCCGGTCGTGACGGCCTATGTCTACCCGGACGGGCAGTGGATCGAGACGCTGGACCTGGTGGACGGCACGTCGCCGTACGCGCTGACGGGGGCCGTATTTGCGCAGGACCGCGTTGCCGTGCGCCAGGCCTCCGATGCGCTCCGCAACGCCGCGGGCAACTTCTACATCAACGACAAGCCGACCGGTGCCGTCGTGGGCCAGCAGCCGTTCGGCGGCGCACGGGCGTCCGGAACCAACGACAAGGCCGGCTCGAAGCTGAACCTCGTGCGCTGGGTCAGCGCGCGCGCCATCAAGGAAACGTTCCAGCCGCCGCGCGACTACAAGTATCCGTACATGTCAGAGCCGTGATCTTCCGCCTGAAGGCGGAAGCCACAACAACCGAGACAATGTGGCTTCCGGCTTTAGCCGGAAGGCAGTTGTAACCAGGCTTATCGATCGATTCGAATCAGCTCGACATCGAAGACGAGCATGCCGCGCGGGCCGCCGGCTTCGCCTTTGTACGCGAGATCCTGCGGAATCCAGAAGCGCGTGCGTTCGCCCTCGACCATCAGACCGACGCCTTCGGTCCAGCCGGCAATGACGCCATCGAGGCGGAACGTGGTCGGGCTGCCGCGGCTGACGGAGCTGTCGAACATCTTTCCGTCGGTTGTCCAACCCGTGTAGTGGACCGTCACGCGCTCCTGCGGGAACGGTTTGCGGACGCCGAAGCCCTTTTTGAGCACCCGGTACGCGAGCCCGCTCGCCGTCTTCGCCGTGTCCGCCGGCGGTTCCTTCACGTCGGGCGGGGCAATCCTCGGGCTGGGGCGCGTTTCGAGCAGCTCGATGTCGAACACGACCGTGCCGGCCGGCCTGCCAGCCTGCCCGCGATAGGCGAGATTCTGCGGCACCCAGCAGCGCCGCGTCTCGCCAACGGTCATCAGCTGCACGCACTCGCGCCAGCCGGTGAGCGATTTTTCCAGCGGGAACATCGACGGGTTCCCGCGAGTGTGCGAGCTGTCGAACATGTTCCCGTCCGCCGACCATCCCGTGTAGTGGACGGTGACGTAGTCGGTGGGAGCCGGTTTCTCCGGCGCGGGGCCTGGCTCGATGACCTTCGACACGAGACCGGAGGCCGCCTTCTCGGCATCCGGTGGCGGCGCCGCGACGTCGGGCGGCGCCGACAGGTCCGGCTGCGTCTGGGCCGCCGCCGCAGTTGCCGCCAGCATCAACGCAAGAACAATGCGGTAAAAGACCAAGGGCTTTCCCTTCCACGGGCCACCGAGACACGGAGTCACGGACAAATCAAGGCCAAAAAACTCCGTGTCTCAATGTCTGGCACCCCACCGCGCAAGCGCGGCGGGGACCCCGCTCAGCGTGGCTCGTCTCTCTGTAATCGGTCTAGCTCTCCAGAAGCAGGTGGCCCGGATCCTCGATGTAGTTCTTGATCGTTACCACGAACTGCACTGCTTCGCGGCCGTCGACGATGCGGTGGTCGTAGCTCAACGCCACGTACATCATGGGCCGCACCATCACCTGCCCCTTGATCGACACCGGCCGGTCCTGGATCTTGTGGAGGCCGAGAATGCCGACCTGCGGGGGGTTGAGGATCGGCGTGCTCATGAGCGATCCGAAGACGCCCCCGTTGGTGATCGTGAACGTGCCGCCCATGAGGTCTTCGAGGGTGAGCGTCCCTTCGGCTGCGCGCGTGGCGTAGTCGCGGATCGCCAGCTCGATCTCGGCGAACGACATCCGGTCGGCATCCCGCAGCACCGGCACAACCAGTCCGCCCTCTGCCCCGACCGCCATACCGATGTCGTAGTAATTCTTCTGGACGACCTCGTCTCCCTGTATCTCGGCGTTGAGCAGGGGGAACGTTTTCAGCGCGGCCACGCTCGCCTTGACAAAGAACGACGCGATGCCGAGGTTGACCCCGTGTCGCTTCTTGAATTCTTCCTTGCGCCGTTCGCGGAGCGCCATGAGCTCGCTCATGTCGAGCTCGTTGAACGTCGTGAGCATCGCCGCCGTGCGCTGCGCCTCGACGAGGCGCCGGGCAATCGTGGCCCGCCGCTTCGACATTCTCTGGCGGACCTCGGTGCGAGTGCCCTGCGGTGCCGGCGCGCCCGGGCGGCTCGCCGGTGCAACCGGGCTGCCGGTTGGCGCGGACAAGGGCGCGGCGCTCAGTGCGTTCTGGATGTCCTGCTTCATCACGCGGCCGGCGGAGCCGGAGCCCTGGACGCGTTCCAGGTTCACGTCGTGCGCCCTGGCCATCGTGCGCGCCGTTGGCGTGGCCCGTTGCCCGTCCGTGTCGCCCGATGCTGACGCGTTCTGCGGTGCCGCGGAGGCAGGCGCGCCTGCCGCGTGAGGTGCCGCCGCGGGAGGTGCTGCTGCAGGCGCTGCCGCCCGGGCTTCCGGCGACCTGGGTGGAGCCACCGCGGCGGCGCTCTCGTCCACCGTCGCGAGAAGCTCACCGACCTTGACGTCCTCGCCCTCCTGCCGCTTGATGCTGGTAATCACGCCCCCGTGATCGGCCCCGACCTCGAGGTCGATCTTCTCGGTCTCGAGCTCCACCACTGGTTCTCCGGTTTCGACCCGGTCGCCCTCCTTCTTGAGCCAGCGCGCGACGCGCGCCTCGACCACCGATTCACCGAGCTGCGGAACGAGGATATTCGACATCGGCTCTAGCCGCCTTCGCCACGCACGAACCACAGGGGCAGAAAGACGGGCCACGGAGACCCGGAGGCACGGAGACCCGGTGAACAAAACCGCCTCCGTGTCTCCGAGTCTCCGTGGCCCGTGGCAGCGCAGAGTAAAGGACGCATCAGTTGAGACTCCGCACCGGCTTGGAGAGGACCATCCACGTCTCCGAGGCGTGGCTGTCGAGATCGAAGGCCTGCGCCACGAGCGCCTTCTGATTGAGCTGATGCCACGCGGCCGAGCCCTCGGAGGGGCTCGAGCTGCGGGCGCGCCCGATGTAGCGAAGCGGGCAGCGGTCGCCAGTCAACTCGTCGAGGAGCGGGCGCATGAACTCCCAGGCGCCCGCGTTCTCGGGCTCTTCCTGCAGCCAGACCACATCACGGACGGAGGTGTATTGCGTCAGCACTTCGCCCAGCGCCGTGCCGGGAAACGGATAGAGCTGCTCGACTCGAATGATTGCGATGTCCTTCGCGGCGGCACGCCGCTCGCTGCCGACGAGGTCGACGTACACCTTTCCGCTGCACAGCACGACCCGCTTGATCGCTTTCGCTCTCTGACGCGCCTCTCCATCGTCGATGACCGATTGGAAGCGTCCTTCCGTGAGGTCGCGCGGAGCGGACGCGACCGCAGGATGCCGCAAGAGGCTCTTCGGCGTGAGCACGAAGAGCGGCAGCGGGTCGATCGTCAGGAGGTGAGCCTGGCGGCGGAGCAGGTGGAAGTACTGCGCCGCGGTGGTGCAGTTCACGAGCCGCAGGTTGATGTCGGCCGCCGCCTGGAGAATGCGCTCGGGGCGTGCGCTCGAGTGCTCGGGGCCCTGGCCCTCATAGCCGTGCGGCAGCAGGAAGACGAGCGACGGCTTCAGCCCCCACTTGGCGCGGCCGGAGGTAATGAACTGGTCGAGCATCACCTGGGCGCCGTTGATGAAGTCGCCGTATTGAGCTTCCCACATCACCAGCCGCTCGGGCGCCTGGATGTTGTAGCCGAATTCGAAACCGACAGTGGCGTTCTCGCTGAGCGGCGTATTGTGAATCTCGAACGCCGCACGCGCCTGCGGCAGCTCCTGGAGCGCGATGACCTGCTTGCCGGTGTTCGCGTCGTGAAACACGGCGTGGCGGTGGCTGAACGTGCCCCGCTCGACGTCTTCACCCGTCAGCCGGATAGGAATGCCGTCGGCGAGCACCGTCGCCAGGGCGAGCTCTTCCGCCGTCGCCCAATCCACGGTGCGCTCGGCGGGGTTCGCCAGCGCCTGACTGCGCTTCTCCCGCGCCCGTTCAAGCTTCTTGTGGATGCTGAACCCGTCCGGGATCCGGATCAGCGCGTCGTTGATCTCCCGCAGCCGTTCGAGCGGTACACACGTGTTGGTTTTTCCGGCGATGCCTGGCGGGACGGGCTCGGGGATGGGCGCGATGTAGTCTTCTTCGGGTTTGAGCTCCGCGAGCGCCTTCTCGAGCGTCGCGAAGTGCGTCTTCACCAGCTGATCGGGGATCTCCGGGGGGATCGTGCCCGCCTTCACGAGCGACTGGGCCAGCAACTCCCGCACGGTGGGGTGCTTGCTGACGATCTTGTACATCACCGGCTGCGTGAACGCCGGCTCGTCGCCCTCGTTGTGTCCGTAGCGTCGATACCCGACCAGGTCGATCAAGAAGTCGCGGCGGAACCGCTCGCGGTATTCCCAACACAGGCGCGCCGCCTCGA
>DATDHP010000186.1:0-7849 GCA_036521515.1 Vicinamibacterales bacterium | reverse complement strand
TGCACCACGTGTCAGGAGGAGGAAGTTAGGAGGAAGAAGAAAGAATGGTTTCGCGCGTACGATCCGAGCAACCGTCCTATTCTACCGAGTATCAGCGAGGATTCTCATTGCAGCGTTACGGCCGGGCGCGCCCATGATTCCGCCACCCGGGTGCGTCGCCGATCCGCACATGTAGAGGCTGGAGACCGGGGTCCGGTACTGCGCCCAACCTGGTACCGGGCGCAGGAAGAAGAGCTGCTCCAGCGTCAGCTCGCCCTGGAAGATGTTGCCTTCCGACAACCCCCACTCGCGCTCCAGATCGAGCGGGGTAACCACCTGGCGATGCAGGATGATCTTACGGAGGTTCGGCGCGTAGCGCGCAATGGTGTTCACCACTGTGTCGCCAAACTCTTCGCGCTTCTGGTCCCAGGTGCCTTCGGTGAGATGGTACGGCGCGTACTGCACGAAACAGGACATGACGTGCTTGCCGGGAGGCGCGACGCTCGGGTCGGTCAGCGACGGAATCACGATGTCAATGTATGGGCTTCTCGAGAAGCGGCCGTACTTCGCCTCATCGTAGGCGCGCTCCATGTAATCCACGCCCGGCGAGATCGAGATGGCGCCTCGCAGGTGCGGGCCGGCGCCGCGCATCGCGGTGAAATCCGGCAGTGCGTCGAGCGCGAGGTTGACCTTGCCGGACGAGCCTCGAAACTTGTAGCGCCGCACGTCGTCCACGAACTCGCCCGGGAGGGCGCCGGGATCGAGCAGGCGCATGAACGTCAGGCGCGGGTCCACGCTGGAGACAACGACGCCGGCCATCAGCTCGTCGCCGTTTTTCAGGACCACGCCTCCGGCCTTGTTCGATCGCACCGTGACGTGCGCGACCTCCGTGTTCGGTCGGATCTCGACGCCGGCCGCCCGGGCCGCGTCGGCAATCGCACCGGAGATCGCGCCGGTCCCGCCGCGGGCCAGGCCCCATGATCGAAAGGCGCCGTCGATTTCCCCCATGTAGTGATGCAGGAGCACATACGCGGTGCCAGGCGACCTGATGCCGAGGAACGTGCCGATGATGCCCGACGCCGACATGGTCGCCTTGAGCACGTCGGTCTCGAACCATTGGTCGAGAAAGTCCACCGCGCTCATGGTCATGAGCTGGACCTGGTTGTACTGGTCGAGACGCGAGAGCTGCTGGAAGCGACGGATCAGGAACAGGAGCTGTTTCAGGCCGCGCGGATCGAGCGAGGTGGGGTCGGGCGGCAGCATGTTGAGAATGGGCTTCACGAAACGGCCCATCTCGATCATGGCTTTGCCGTACTCGTCGTAGGCCTCGGCGTCGAGGCGCGAGTGCCGCGCGATCTCCCGCCGTGTCTTCGCGTGATCGTTCACGCGCCACAGGTAGTTGCCGTTCGGCATCGGTGTGAACGTGCCGTCGAGCGGAAGAATCTCGAGGCCGTGGCGCGGCAGGTCGAGCTCGCGGATGATCTCCGGACGCAGCAGCGAGACGACGTAGGAGCAGACCGAGAACTTGAATCCCGGGAACACCTCCTCCGTCACCGCGGCGCCGCCGAGTACGTGACGGCGCTCGAGCACGAGCACCTTGCGCCCCGCACGAGCGAGGTAGGCCGCGGCGGTCAACCCGTTGTGGCCGCCGCCGATGACGATGACATCGTAGCGCACCACGGCATTTTACCGGGCGAACTCAGTCCGCACAGCCGACGGCGATCGCCAGCGCGCGACACACGTCGTGCATCGTGGCGGCGTTGGCCTGCCCGATCCGTTTCACGAGCCGGCTCTGTTCCACTGTTTGCACGTGGTCCAGGTTGATGGCCGAGTCGTGTTTGAGGCCTTCCGCCACGCTGACAATCACCTCGCTCGGGGCGCCGCGAATCGTCGAAGTGATGGGCGCCACCATCACGGTGTGGAGCAGGCCGATGACATCTTGTCTTGAAATGACCAGAACCGGGCGACGCTTGTCCGGAGCACCGAATGCGTACTGCCAAATATCGCCCCGGACTACGTCTCGGGCCATACACCCTCGTCCGTCCAGCCCGCGAACTCCTTGCCCACGCCCTCGCCCGCGCCATAGGCGCGCCGATACGCCTCCGCCGTCGCACGTACCCGACGCGTCCGGAGGTAAGCCGCCGCCGCCCGGCGCAGCACAGCCGAGCGCCCGTCCCGCTTGACTTCCTCATCGGCGTCGAGCCGGGCGAGCAGCGTTTCGTCGAACAGCACCTGTATGGATTTCATGATGAGATTCTACCATCATGAATCATGTACTGTCCTGGTGCTGGGCGCACGATCTGCCCGGGCTGCGTACCGGCGATAATCCGGGAAGCATGCCAATCGGAACGGCTTTCCACGAGCGCACCTTCGCGTTGTGCGAGTCGCTGAGCTACCGCGAGTGGTCCGGGTACTACACCGTCAGCGCCTACGAGACGCACCACGAGCACGAGTACAACGCCATCCGCAATGCCGCCGCCCTGATCGACGTCTCGCCACTCTTCAAGTACCGCATCACCGGCGCGGACGCTACCCGTCTCGTCAACCGGATCATCACGCGCGACGCCGCACGCATGGCGGTCGGCCAGGTGCATTACACCCCGTGGTGCGACGAGCACGGGCACGTCATCGACGACGGCACGGTGTCGAGGCTGGCCGAGCAGACCTATCGCTGGACGGCAGCCGACCCGAGCCTCCGCTGGTTCCGGCAGAACGCCTCGGGAATGCATGTCGCCATCGAGGACGTTTCGGAACAGGTAGCCGCCCTTGCGCTGCAGGGCCCCACATCCGCGCGCGTCCTTCGTGCGGCCGCGCAGGCGGACATCGATTCGTTGCGCTACTTCCGGGTGACCAGCGGCTCGATTGCCGGTGTGCCGGTGGATATCTCGCGGACCGGGTACACGGGCGATCTCGGCTACGAAATCTGGATGCCCGCAGAGTCGGCGCTCAGGGTGTGGGACGCGCTCATTCGCGAGGGCCGCCCCTTCGACATCAAGCCCGCAGGCATGCTCGCCCTCGACGTGGCGCGCGTCGAAGCCGGACTGCTCCTGATCGACGTCGATTTCAACAGCAGCAAGAAGGCGCTCATTCCGGCGCAGAGGTACACGCCGTTCGAGATGGGCCTCGGCCGGCTCGTGCAGCTGGACAAGGCGCCGTTTGTCGGTCGTCGCGCGCTTCTCGAAGAGCAGCGCCGCGGCCCGAAACGGATGATCGCGGGCCTCGAGGTGGACTGGAGCGACGTGGAGGCGACGTACGACCGCCTGGGCCTTGCGCCGGTGGCGCCTGCCGCCGCATCGCGCGTCGCGGTGCCGGTGATGCGCGACGGCAAACAGGTCGGCCGAGCCACGACCACCGCGTGGTCGCCGACGCTGAAGCGTCTGATCGCGCTGGCCACCGTCGAGGCGCCACACTTCGCCGAGGGCACACGCCTGCAGCTCGAAATCACGGTCGAGGGCGTCCATCATTACGCGGGCGCAACCGTAGTGAAGACGCCGTTCTTCAATCCGCCGCGCAAGATGGCGACGCCTCCACCGTAAGCCCTCGGGCTTCCTGACCACATGGAGCATCAGCCGCAGGGCCCGCTGCCCGTGCTCGACGCGCGGGCGTCACGCCCGCAGCACTTCACCGAGCGCCGCGACCGCGCTGCGCAGCTGCTCGTCGGTGAGATACGGCGCGGGCCCGGCGCGAAGGATGTCGCCACGCGCGTCGACGAACACGTCCCGCTCGCGCAGAGCGCGGACAGCACGCGCCGGTTCCGGCATCCTGATGGCGAGGAACCCGGCACGGCGGTCCTCGGGCACGGGCTCGATCCGCGCGCGGGAGGGGTCGATGTCCAGGGCCGCAATGCCGCGCTCGAGCAGGCCCACCTGCTGCCGGCTGATCGAGCGCAAACGCTCGGCGGTCAGCCCCTGCTCGGCGTGAAATCCGAACACCGCGGCCGCGCGGTAGTGTGACGTGGGGTCGTATGTGGCGCCGGCGAACGCGTCCCCGCCGTCTCCATACGACACGGCCTCCCGCCTGCCCTTCTGATCCCGGACTGCGAACTCCGCAAACCACCCGGTCAACACCGGTCGCATCCTGCGCTCGGGCGGGATGCGCAGGAAGCAGTTGCCTTCGCCGAGCTGGCAATACTTGTATCCGCCGCCGGTGACGAACGCGCCCGACAGGCCCAGGGCACGAACGTCGAACGGGACGACGTTGAGGTGATGGTAGGCATCGACGAGGAGCGACGCGCCGTGGCGCTCGCACCGCGCGGACAACCGCTCGAGACCCGGCACGATCTCGGCGGTCTCGAACAGGACGGACGAGACGAGCACGGCGATCGCGCGGTCGTCCACCGCTCGCGCAAGGCGATCGGCCAGGTCGTCCGCCGGCCGGGCGGCCACCTTGACGACGTCGAGCCCCTCTTCGGCAAGACGATCGAGCTGCCGCCGGATCGTGTGAAACTCGCCGTCGGTTGTGATGAGTCGGCGACGCTCCGTCCAGGGCAGCGCCGACATCCAGCGCGTGACGAGCTCGTGCGTGTTCTGCCCGAGCGCGATATTCCGCGACTCGTCACCGAGCAGCCCGGCATACCCGTCACGCACGCGCGCCGCCTGTTCCGCCGCTCTCGTCCACTTGTCGTCCACGAGCTCCGCCGCGTCGAGCCACGCGCGCTGCTGCGCCTCGAAGCCGACGTCGGGCCACGCCTGGTGTGAATGGCCGGTCAGCAGCAGTCGCTCGGCGACACGGAAGCGGGAGTAATACTGCGCGAGCTGCATCTCTATTGGCTCCGGGCTCTGGGCTCCGGACTTCGGTCTTCGGTCTTTGGTCTACGGTGCGCTACTTGCGGTTCTTTGCTCGGAGGTGTCTCATGAGCAGCGACCATCGCAAGCTTCGCGTATTTCACAGCTTCGTCCGGATCTCCCACAGGTCCGGAAAGATGTTGTGGCCCAGCGTTGAGCGCAGATACGGGGCTCCCGCGGAGCCGCCTGTCCCGTGTCTGCTGCCGATGGTACGCTCCACCATTTTCACGTGGCGGTACCGCCACTCCTGGATTCCTTCGTCCAGATCGACGAGACGCTCGCAGAGCTCCGCGTTCTTGCTGTCGTTCCGGTAGACCTCGATCAGGATCTGCTGGACCTCATTTGAAGATTCCACCGCCCGCGAGGTGTCGCGTGCGAGCTGTGCGGCGGGTACGCCGTAGCCTTCGCGTTCGAGGTAGTGGAGGAAGGCGTCCCACAGCGTGGCCTCGCGGTAGCGCTTCTCCAGCTCCGCGCGCGCGCGGCTGCCCTCCGGGAACCGGGCGATCGCACTGTCGCTCTTTGCTCCCAGCACGAACTCAATCTGGCGGAACTGGTCCGACTGGAAGCCGCTCGCCGCCTCGAGGCGCTCCCGGAAGCTGAGGAACTCCAGCGGCGTCATCGTCTCGAGGATGTCGAGCTGGGCGACCATCACTTTCAGGATGGTCAGCACCCGCTTGAGCGTGTGCTGCGCCCGATGCGCCTCGTCGGCCGTCAGCAACCGCGAGACGCGATCGAGCTCGTGCAGCAGCTCCTTGAACCACAGCTCGTACACCTGGTGGATGACGATGAAGAGCATTTCGTCGTGCTCGGGCCCGGCGGACCGTGGCTGCTGGAGCGAGAGCAGCTCGTCCACCTTCAGGTAGCTGCTGTAGGTGACCGCGGGGTCGGCCGCCGAATCCCGAACCGGGGCCCCCGCCGCGCGTTCTTTGCGCGGTGGGGTGGAAGTCCCGGATCCCGAATCGCGATTCGATTCACTCATGGCGCACGCCCTGGCCGACGTCGAGGCCGACGGCGCGCATCAGCGCGATCGCGTTGCTGCGAGCCACGGGTCCCGGCTTCATACGGTAGTCGAAGTGGATCTCGCCACCCTCGAACTGGTCATCGAAGTGCACGTTCTCGGCGCGCGGCGCGAGCTCGGCGGCGACCGAGGTCAGGGCGAGGTCGTGCGTCGTGACGAGGCCGATGGCGCCGCGGTCGACCAGGCTGCGCAGGACGCCGGACGCGCCGACCAGCCGATCGTGCGAGTTGGTGCCGTGGAACAGCTCGTCGAGCAGAAAGACGACCGGCGGCAGCCGCGCGGCCGCGTCGGCAATCTGGCGGATCCGCGTGATCTCGGCGTAGAAGCGCGAGCGTCCTTCCTGCAGCGAATCCTGGATGCGGAGCGTCGCGCCGGTGACGAGCGGCGTGAGGCGCAGCGCCCGTGCGCGCACTGGCGCCCCCGCGAAGGCGAGCACCGCGTTGATGCCGACGGTGCGAAGCAGGGTGCTCTTGCCCGACATGTTCGAGCCGCTCACGACCAACAGGCGCGTCGGCGGCGCGAGGCGCACGTCGTTGCGCACCATGCGGGCGGCCGGGATCAACGGGTGCCCGAGCTCGATCCCGTCGTAGAGCGCCGGACCCGTGTCGACGATCTCGGGGAAGGGGTCCTGCGGGTGCTCGTAGCGGTAGGCCGACAGCGAGCCGAGCGCCTCGAACTCGGCGACGGCGCGCAGCCAGACGGGAACCTGTGCGCCGTGCCGGCGGCGCCAATGCTCGATCGCGAACGCGAGCTGCGTTCCCCAGAGCACCGAGGCGCCGATCGGCGCAAAGAACGGGTTGTGCTGCCAGTCGTGCCATTCGACCAGCCGGTGCAGCCGGCGGATGGCGCTCGATGCCGCCACGCCGCCGGTGTCGAGGCTGTTTCGCAGCGCGCGCAGGCGGGGCGCGTCGAACTGCTGCGCCTCGAGCTGGAGGAGGACGTGCGCGAGGATGTCGAGATCGCGCGCCGGGCCCTCGGCGGCGTGGAGCGCCTTGTCGACGCGCCTCCGCAGCGGCAGCGAGAACGCGATCTCCAGCACGACGACAATCACGAAGGGGCCGGAATCCCCCGTGAGGCTCCACCACACTGCGGCGGCGATCGCGGCAACGGCGAGCGTCGCGGCGACCCAGCGCGGCCACTCGTGCCGGAGGACCGGCGGCGCCTCGGCCCAGCCGACGAGCGCATCGCTGTGAACGCCTGCGCGCACGTCGGCGCCCGCCAGCGCCACGCGCTCGCGCAGATCGACGGACGGTGTGAGCTCGGTGACCGCGTCGCGGCGCGCCCGGATCTCCGGCGGGGCGGCCGGCGCCGTCAACCAGGCGGCGAGCGTTTCCTCGCCCGC
The DNA here is from genome assembly GCA_036521515.1 of Vicinamibacterales bacterium. Lineage (GTDB taxonomy): Bacteria > Acidobacteriota > Vicinamibacteria > Vicinamibacterales > UBA2999 > Gp6-AA40. The sequence continues at coordinate 726 of DATDHP010000186.1, read as the reverse complement.
CCGCGTGCGCGCGATAGAGAGCAGCTGGAAGAGCGAGCCCCGGCCGAACAGGTCGAGGTCGTTCGCGTACAAGTGATGGTCGTCGATGAACCGGTCGCCCGGCTCACCCGCGCCGGCCCAGCGATCGTCGATGCGCGCGATCCCCCGCTCGTAAAAAAGAATCGCCCGCGCGGCGAAGTCGCGCTCGCGAATAATCCGATCGTGCCGCTGCAGCAGCCAGCCGAACACCGCGACCGGCGCCACGAGCCACTGGAACGACAGCGATCCGCGCCACGCGAGGATCAGCAGGAGAAGGAACACGCCGAAAACGACGAGGCGCGCGTAGCTCATGCGGGCGTCACGGGCGGACAGCGCCTGGTGCGTGGACCGGCGCTGCCCGAGCCGCTCGCGGTACTCGCCTGCGGGGTCCGGAGAAATCCGGCCCGCGCCAGGGTCTGATGCGCTTCCGTCGGAAGGCGACACGGCCTTCATTGTCGTCCACTCGCTGGTATCAAATGTTATAGTACAAACTTAAATATGTGACAACACAACAACGCATCCGCGGGCGCACCGCCGCCGAGCTTGTGGCCTCGATCGAACACGAGGTGCACGCGGGGCGGCTCGCGCCGGGCTCGGCACTCCCGACCGTTCGTGACCTGGGATCAGTGCTGAAGCTCAGTCCGGCCACCGTGGCGGCCGCATACAAGACGCTTCGCGCGCGCGGCATGGTCGCGGGTTCCGGTCGCC
>DATDHP010000185.1:0-2321 GCA_036521515.1 Vicinamibacterales bacterium | reverse complement strand
CTCTCATGGTGGCGGTGCCGAGAGCAAGCGACACGCCGCCGGCGGCGAGTGCAGCGATCGGGGCCATGTCTTGCGATCCACGGGGCATGGCTTCAGCGGGATGAGCCGGCACACGCTGCTGCGCGTGCTTCAGGAGCAGGCGTCAGCCGCGGGCGTCGAGCTCCAGTTCGAGTCGGAGGTCGCATCACTTGCGCCATTTGCCGAAGCCGACCTCGTGGTCGGCGGCGACGGCGTCAACAGCACCGTGCGGCGCCTGGTCGACGACATCGAGACGATCACCGATACACGGCCGAACCGCTTCGTCTGGCTCGGCACGACGAAGCCGTTCCCCGCCTTCACGTTCTACTTCAAGCGGAACGAGCACGGGCTGTGGCGCGTGCACGCGTATCAGTACGAACCGCGCCTCTCGACCTTCATCGTCGAATGCCGCGACGAGACGTGGCGCGCCGCAGGTCTCGATCACGCATCGGAGCGCGACACCAGCGTGTTTCTGGAAGCCCTCTTCGCTGAAGAGCTCGCGGGACATCGTCTCGTTGCCAATCACAGTATCTGGCGGCAGTTTCCCACCATCCGCACCTCGCCCTGGTCGAGCGGGCGCGTGGTCCTGATCGGCGACGCGGCGCACACGGCGCACTTTTCGGTCGGCTCGGGCACGCGCATGGCGATGGAGGACGCCGTGGCGCTGCGCACGGCATTGCTCGCCGCGGCGGCGGCAACCGACCCACGAGACGCCATCCCCGCAGCCTTGCGAATGTACGAGGATCAACGGCGGCCCCAGGTCGAAAGCCTGCAACGAGCCGCGCAGGCGTCACTCGAGTGGTTCGAGGACACGGAGCGGTATGTGTGCCAGGCGCCGCTTCAATTCGCCTTCACGCTGCTGACCCGCTCGCTGCGGATCACGCACGAGGACCTCCGAACCCGGGATCCCGCATTCCTCGCGCGCGTGGACGAATGGGTCGCCGAGGAGGCCGCGCGCCAAGTTGGTCTTGCAGCTGACGGTGTAGAGGCGGACCTTCAGGTCCGCCTCGGCCGGCCTGAAGCCCGGCCTCTACGAACACCGGTGGGCGTCCCGCCACCGATGTTTACGCCGTTCCGGCTGCGCGATCTCGTGATTCCGAATCGCGTGGTCGTGTCTCCCATGTGCCAGTACGTCGCCGACAACGGCACGGTGGGCGACTGGCACGTCGTGCATCTGGGCAGCCGTGCGATTGGCGGCGCCGGCCTGGTGATGGCGGAGATGACCGACGTCTGTGCCGATGGCCGTATCTCGCCCTGGTGCGCCGGCCTTTATCGCCCCGGCCACGCCGCCGCGTGGAAGCGCGTCGTGGAGTTCGTCCATCGCCAGAGCCCGGCGAAGATCGGCATTCAGCTTGGCCACGCGGGCCGTAAGGGTGCGACCCAGCGGTTGTGGGAGGGAGACAATGAGCCGCTGCCGGAAGGCGGATGGCCGCTCATTTCGGCATCCCCGCTTCCCTACTTTCCGGACCGCAGCCCCGTGCCCCGCGAGATGACGCGAGAGGACATGCGGCAGGTCAGGTTGGAATTCGCTGCTGCCGCCGCGCTCGCCGACGAGGCCGGGTTCGACCTGCTCGAGGTCCACATGGCGCACGGCTACCTCCTCGCATCGTTCATCTCCCCGTTGACCAACGAGCGGACCGACGAGTATGGCGGCTCGCTCGCCAACCGCATGCGCTTCCCGCTCGAGGTGTTCGATGCGTGCCGGGCGGCGTGGCCCGCCCACAAGCCGATGAGCACGCGGATCAGCGCCGTTGACTGGCTGCCGGGCGGCGTCGATGCACACGACGCCACCAGGATCGCGGCCCTGCTGAAAGCGCACGACTGCGACATCATCGACGTGTCGGCTGGTCAGACCGTGCCCGGGCAGCGGCCCACGTATGGGCGCCTGTTTCAGACGCCGTTTTCCGATCGCATCCGCCACGAAGTGGGCGTCGCGACCATGGCGGTCGGCAACATCTCGTCGTACATGGACGTGAACACGATCATTGCGGCAGGCCGGGCAGACCTGTGCCTGCTGGCGCGCGCGCATCTCTTCGATCCGTACTGGACGCGCCACGCCGCCTGGATGCTCGGCTGGCCGCTGCCCTGGCCCGACCCGTACCGGTCCGTGGAACGCTACACGCCGAGGTTCGAGTTCCGTTTCACAGGAGAGAAATGACGCCGCGCACGCACGGCACGTGTGGGCTAAAAGCCCCCGCGCTACGCTCAGTGTGCGGTTGTAGCGCGGGGGCTTCAGCCCCCGCGCTGAACGGCGCGTAACCGTGAAAAACGACGTGGCGGGCATCGTCGGCGCGGGAACGATG
>DATDHP010000184.1:0-3483 GCA_036521515.1 Vicinamibacterales bacterium | reverse complement strand
GCTCGAACTCGCTGCGCGTCTTGAACAGGATGAGCGGTACCGTGAACGGCAGGTCGTACCGCAGCTCCGAGCTGACCCGTTGATAGGCGCGCTCGGCCGCGTCGGCCACCCGTTCGAGAACGGGTGTGAGCGCAGCGTAATAGTGGATTTCGAAGTGCTCGGTCCTCTGCACCTGCCAGTCGAACGTGTTCGGAGCGACGATTGGCTCCTGCGCGCTGTCGGCAAGCAGCACTCCCCCGTCGTCGCTACCCACCGACGACAACTGGATGCCGCTCATCCCCCCAGCCACCAGGAGTGCCAGCCCCAGTGTCCCAATCCAGCCCAGCGAGCGGTCTTCATCGGCAACCGGCAGCTGCAGAATCCGCCGCACGCGGCCCACGAGCGATCCGCCGGTGGCAGCGAGCGCCAGCGCGGTCCCCCGGGACCGGCACGCTTCGAGCTCCGCCAAGGCTGCCGCATAGTCCACCACGTCGCCGCACACCGCCACGGCGACGTCGTCGCAGCAGTACTCACGTTCTTCACGGATTCGCGCGGACACCCACCACACGCCGGGGTGGAAGAACAGCAGAGTCTCGGCGACCGTCTGCGCCAGGTTGACCAGGAAATCGTGGCGCCGGATGTGGATCAGCTCATGCGCGAGGATCGCCTCCACCTGAGCCGGGGTCAGACTTGCAAAGCCCGCGAGCGGCAGCAGGATCACCGGACGCAGCCACCCGAGCGCCGCTGGTGCGTCGACGAGCGAAGACTCCACGACGTGTATCGTGGAGCGCAGGCCCAACCGGGATGCCATTCGGTCCGCCGCTGCCTGCCAGAGCGAGGCATCGGCCGCGAGTGACACGACCTGCAGCCGGCGCACGCGCCATACCCCGCCCGCCAGACGCACGGTCAGCAGCGCGACCCCGGTGATCCAGACAAAGACGACGGCTGGAAGCGGGTCGTCCACGCCAGCCGCGCGCATCGCGGACACGGCCATGCCCCCGTCATCCCTCCACGTGCGGGGAGCAGGGGACAGAGGGCCAGTCACGGCATTGGGTTGCTGCTGCCCCACATCCGCGGCTGGCGCCGCGCCGGACGCCAGGAGAACACGCGCGGTGAGCACCGGCGCCGCCAGCATGGCGGCGAGCGCGCCACACGCGATCGCGTAGCGGGCGTTGGCGGATCGGTGCCGCCACAGCCGCAACGCGCCCGCCGCGCCAAGTGCCAGCGCCGCGCCCTGCCACACGAAATGAATCAGCGTCCAGCCGACCAGGTGTGTCCAGGGACTCATTTGCGTCCTCCCCGCTGCTGGTCCAGCAGCTTTCGAATCTCGTCCAGCTCCTTGCGCGACGCTTTCCTGGTGGCGAGGGCCTGCATCACCAGCTTGGCGGCCGAGCCGTCGAACACGCGCTCGAGCAGATCCGTCACGATCTGCTGCTGGGTCTGACCCTCCGTCCAGGCGGCCTCGTACACATGGGTGCGCGGCGACTCGTCGCGGCGGACGAGGCGCTTCTCGGTCATGATCTGGAGGAGCTTCAGAATGGTCGTGTAGGCGTGCTCACGGCCCATTTCCCGGGCCACCTCGCGCACCGTGCTCGGGCCGCGTGCCCAGAGCACGCGCAGGATGGCCAGCTCGGCGTCGGTGGGCTTCCTGTCGGGTCCTGCGGCCATGCGGCCATTGTCTACGAAGTGTTTCGTAGTTGTCAATACGAATCACTTCGTACGTGCCTGGCGTGGCTGTCACGTGAATCGACGCGCCAGAAGCCTCGGCTGAACCGAACGTTGCGAGCCGGCACGGCCACGCTGTTCGACGATACCAACGATGCAGTATCGACGAACGGCGCAGAGGCTTGACGAAGACTCCTCTCGGCGCCATCTCGAGTTGCTCCATCAGCGGATGACCGGCTTCTGCCATACTGGCGGTCAGCGCGATCGACCCGTTGACATACTCTGCGGTGCCGCTCCCTGTGGCGGCGGCGTGATCGCCGAGTTATCGACGTGTGGCGATCGACGGCACACGACCCGGCGCACACGCGGCGGACCGAATAAAGGGAGGCTCAGATACTCGCTGACTGGAGGACACTGAAGGCCATGAAGCTGCCGCTGGCTGCCGCCTGCGCGCTCGCAGCCTCGTTCCTTTCCATCGCTCACGCCCAGCAGCGGCCGTTTGATGCCTGGCTGCAGGACTTTCGATCCTCGGCGCTCGCGGCGCGCATCTCTCCGGCGATCGTTGACGCGGCGCTGACCGGCCTGACGCCGCTCGAGCAGGTCATCGAGCGCGACCGCGCGCAACCGGAGTTCACGCTCGATTTCCGCAGCTACATCACGCGCGTCGTGTCGCCGAGCCGCATTGAGGAAGGACAGCTCGTGCTCGCCGAGCACGGCGAGCTGCTCAGGAACGTCGGCCGGCGTTACGGCATGCCGCCGGAGCTGCTCGTCGCCGTGTGGGGCGTCGAGAGCAACTACGGGCGCACGCAGGGCGACTTCGCGGTGGTTCAGGCGCTCGCGACGCTGGCCTACGACGGGCGGCGCGGACGGATGTTCCGGAGCGAGCTGCTGAATGCCCTGCGGATTCTCGATCAGGGACACGTCGAGCTCCACGCGATGAAAGGTTCGTGGGCGGGAGCGATGGGTCAGCTGCAGTTCATGCCGTCGACGTTCATAGACTATGCGAAGGACGGCGACGGCGACGGCCGCAAGAACATCTGGGGCAGCGCCGCCGATGCGCTCGAATCCGCGGCAAGCTTCATGTCGACCATGTGGAGACCGGGACTGCAGTGGGGACGTCAGGTCACCGTCCCCGCGACATTCAACACCGCGCTCGCTGGCCTCGCACGGAGCAGGACGCTTGCGCAGTGGCAGGCGCTCGACGTCCGGTTGCCGAGCGGTGAGGCGCTGCCCGGGGGGAACGTGCGGGCGTCGATCATCTTCCCCGATAACGGCAGGCGCGAGCCTGCGTTCCTGGTGTCCCAGAACTATCGCGCGCTGCTGCGCTGGAACCGCTCGGACTTTTTCGCGCTCGCCGTCGGGCATCTCGCCGATCGGGTCGCGGGCGGCCAGCCGCTCACCGGGTTCTGACCCCTTCGTCTGAAACCGGCGTGCGACCCCAGCGGCGGGCATTCGACGACTTCATCCGGCCCTTTGTAATGTCCCGGGGAGTTTCACAGGCACGCTGAGGTCGGCGCCGCGGCTACCAATAGTTGCGCCATCGGTAACCCTCGATCCGGAACTGCGTGACCGCGTGGAAAAAGGCCGCCTGCGTAGGAGTGGCTTTCCATCCATAGTCGAGCCGGTAGAAATACCCTTGCCCGCTGAAGATGAGTAGTCCGATCGGCTAGTCGGCTCTGGAACCGCGGGCCGCCAGGCGTGCTTCGGCGGGCGTCACTTCGTGTCTTGTTGCTCTCCTACCACTGTGCCGGGGCGTGGAGGTACCCGTCGGGCCCCGAAGCCCGCGAGCAGCAAGAGCCCCAGCCCAATGCCGACTTGCCACCAGACTGGACCTTCCAC
>DATDHP010000183.1:0-10060 GCA_036521515.1 Vicinamibacterales bacterium | reverse complement strand
GTCGAATGGACCGGCGTCGGGCCCTCGCAGCCGCGGTTCCGTCCCGAGTCGGACGCGCAGAACCGCGCGCGAAACCGGCGCGTCGAGATCGTTCACGTCCCTTGATCGCGAGACCAGAATGTTTGCTTTCCTGAAACGGCGCGCGTTCCCGGTGGTGATCGGCTTCCTGCTGCTGGCGGCCTTCATCTGGTTTGGCGGGCCCTACTTCGCCTTTGCCGATTACCGGCCGCTTGAAACGGCGAACGCCCGGCTGGTGGCGATCGCGCTCATGGCCGCACTCGGGTTCGTGTCGGCGCTCCTGAAAAAGCTTCGCGCCTACCGCGCCAGCGACAAGCTCGTCGCCGCCGTTGTCAAGCAGTCGCAGGCCGAAGAGCGGCCGAGCGCCGACGCGCTGCAGCTCAGGGAGCGGTTCGAGGAGGCCGTCGCCACGTTGAAGCAGAAGCGGCGCGGCGGTCAGAGCCTCTACGACCTGCCGTGGTATGTGATCATCGGCGCGCCCGGCTCCGGCAAGACGACGGCGCTGGTGAACTCCGGTCTGCATTTCCCGCTCGAGCAGCGGTCCGGTCGAGGGGCGCTGCGCGGCGTCGGCGGGACGCGCAACTGCGACTGGTGGTTTACCGATGAAGCGGTGTTCCTGGACACCGCCGGCCGCTTCACGACACAGGACTCGGATGCCGGCGCCGACAGCGCGGGGTGGCTCGAGTTCCTCACGCTGCTGCGCAAGTACCGCACCAGACGCCCGGTCAACGGCGTCATCCTGACGATCTCCGCGCAGGACCTGTTGACGCAGCATGCCGACGCGCGCGAGGCCTACGTGGCGGCGGCACGGCGGCGGTTGAACGAGCTGAACCGTGAGCTGCGCATCCAGCTGCCGGTCTACCTGATGGTGACCAAGTGCGACCTTGTCGCCGGTTTCACCGAGTACTTCGATGACCTCACGCAGGAAGGCCGGGCGCAGGTGTGGGGCATCACGTTTCCGTACGAGCAGACGGCCAGGGGCGAGGCCGTCCCCGCCTACCCGGCGGAGTTCGAAGCGCTGATCGGCCGCCTCAATGCGCGCCTGTTCGCGCGGCTCGAAGAGGACCGTGATTCGGGGCGCTGCACGAAGATGTTTGGATTCCCGCAGCAGATGGCGGCGCTGCGCGATCTGCTGGGGCAGTTCGTGACCGATGTCTTCGCCTCGACGCGCTTCGACCAGCAGGTCCTCCTGCGCGGCATCTACTTCACGAGCGGCACGCAGGAGGGCACGCCGATCGATCGGCTGCTCGGCGCGATCGGCCGCCGCTTCGCCGTCGCTCCCGAGGCGGTGGCGTTGCCGGGAGGGCGCGGCAAGGCGTATTTCATCGAGCGGCTCCTCAAGGACGTGATGTTCGGGGAGTCCGGGCTCGCCGGCCTCAACCGGCGCCTCGAGGTGCAGAAGGCAGCGGCGCAGGTTGGCGCCTACGCGGCGATGGCGGCCGTCGCCATCCTCGGCGTCGTCCTGCTGTCGATCAGCTACGTCCGCAACCGGGACTACGTGGCGCAGGTCGAGCAGGACCTCGCCAGCCTGAACAAGGTCCCGCCAGCCGGCGCTGCCGCGTCGCTCGAGAGCGTCCTGCCGAGGCTCGACGCGGTGCGTGCCGTCTCGGACTCGGCCAACCGCCATGCCGACGATACGCCGTGGGCGATGCGGTGGGGACTGTTTCAAGGCACGTCGCTCGGCAACGGCGCGCGTGACGCGTACATGAGGGAACTTCGTGGCGCGCTGTTGCCGCAGGTCGCGGCGCGTATCAAGGAGCGGCTCGTTGACTACGCGCCGGAGCCCGAGAAGCTGTACGAGTACCTGAAGGCGTACCTGATGCTGGCGGAACCCGAGCATCTCGACAGGGCACAACTCGGGTTCATCGCCGATCTCGAGTGGAAGAGCCTCGACACGGCAGACACGGAAGCAGGCGCGGCCTTGTCGAAACACTTCGCCAGTCTGCTGGAGTACGAGGACGGCCTGGGCCAGGTCGAACTGGACCAGTCGCTCGTGGCGCAGGCGCGCAGCACGATTCGGCAGGCATCGATTGGCGGGCTGGTCTATCGCCAGATGCGCCTGTCCTATGCGTCCGACACTTCGCGGGCCTTGCGGCTGGACGTGGCAGCCGGCGCAGGGGCCGATCGGGTACTGAGACGCAAGAGCGGATTGCCGCTGTCCCAGCCGGTCGCGAGCCTCTACACCGCGCCCGTGTTCAAGGAGATCACCGATCGCGGCGCCGACGACATCGTCAAGCAGTTTGCCGCCGATCAGTGGGTGTGGGGTGAAGGCGGGGCCCCGCGCGTGGGTTCGGGGACGATCGCGTCCGAGTTCACCGCCCTCTACGAAAAAGACTACATCGCGTTCTGGGACGGCATTGTCAAAGACATCGAGCCGGTGCCGATGCCCACCCTGGAGAGCACGAAGGACGCACTGGAGATCCTGTCCGGGCCGACCTCCCCCCTGCGCGGGCTGCTCAAGACCGTCGACGAGCACACGTTCCTCGTGAAGCCGCCCGACCCGGCGCAGGCGAAGGCCGGCATCGCGGGAACGCTCGGCAACGTCTTCAACCGCGGCAAACAGGCCATCGGGCTGAACACCGTGCCAGCAGGCACGCAGGTCACCACCCATTTCGCGCCGATTCATCGACTCGTCGCGGGTGACCAGGGTGCCGCGCCGATCGACGCCGTCATTGCGAAGCTGAAGGAGGTTCAGCAACGCCTCCAGCCTGTCGGGCCGGGCATCGGCGGAACCGCCGTGAACGATCCCGCCGCCATCCGCGACGTCGGCGAGATGGTGAATTCGCTGAAGCGGGAAGCGACCGCCCTTCCACCGTCGGTCGCGACCATCGTCACACAGGTCGCCGATCGCACCGCGACGACCATTCGGCGGGGCGTCAGCGGCACGCTCGAAAGTCGGTACCGCGAACAGGTACTGGAGCCCTGCAACCAGGTGATCCGCGGTCGCTACCCGTTCGTCGCGACGAGCGCCATCGATGTGCCGCTGGCCGACTTCGGACGCCTGTTCGGGTACGGCGGCGTCTTCGACACGTACTTCAAGGACGTGCTGGCACCGCTCGTCGATACGTCGCTCACGCCCTGGACATGGCGGGCTGATGCGTCGGGGACGTCGGTGGGACCGTCGCTCGCCATGCTGCGTCAGTTCGAGGCGGCACAGCAGATCCGCGAGATGTTCTTCCGCCCCGGCGGCCAGGAAGCCGAAGTGCGGTTCAGGCTGACGCCGACCGAGCTGGATGCCGGCGCCACGAGGTTCGTGCTCGAGATTGACGGTCAGAGCGTCGAGAACCGGCACGGTCCCGAGCGCAGCTCGCAAGCGACGTGGCCCGGCCAGAGTCCCGGCCCGGCCGCGGTCACGTTCGAGACGCGATCCGGCGTCCGGCCGAACACCGTGTTCCAGGGTCCCTGGGCCTGGTTCCGGCTCATGGACGTCGCGCGGACCGAGCGTGAGACGGACGTGCGCTACACGTTGACGTTTGCGCAGGATGGGCACGAGGCGCGCGTGCGGCTCGATGCCGCGACGATTCGGAATCCATTCGGCAAGGACGACCTGCAGCAGTTCCGCTGCGGGGCGTAGCGACGAGGATGTAGTGGAAGTCGGGTTCTACGGCAAGCTGCCGAGCCACGGCGATTTTCTGCGCCGGCGCGTGTCGGACGCGTTCGTGGGCGTGTGGGATCCGTGGCTGCAGGACTGCGTGTCGGCCAGCCGAGAGGCGCTGGGCGACGAGTGGCTCGACGTCTACCTCACGAGCCCGGCGTGGCGATTCGGCTGCGCAGCCGGGATCTGCGGTCCGGCGCCGGTGGTCGGCCTGATGGTGCCGAGCGTCGATCGTGTCGGCCGCTACTTCCCGTTGACGCTGGTGGCGGAGCTGCACAACGGGGCGAGCGTGGTGGCCGCGGCGTCACAGGCTGCCGCCTTCTTCGATGCTGCCGAGCGGCTCGTCATCGAGACGCTCGCCGCCGAGCATGTCGATGTCGACACCTTCGACGACCACCTCATGCAGCTCGCCGAGGAGCGTGGGCCGTTCAGCCTCGCTCCCGCGGTGGTGCTCGACCCCGCCGCGGCCGCCGTGCTGAACGATCACGTGCAGGCGTGCTGGCAGATCCCGATTGGCTCGCTGCCGCAGCTCGCGCCCGCCCTGGAAGAGTTGCTGTCGCAGCGCCTGTCGGCAGTGTATGACCCGCTCGTCTTGTGGTGGACGGCAGGCTCCTCGATCGTCGAGCCCAGCTGTCTGATCGCGAAGGGGCTGCCTCGTCCCGACACCTTTGCGGCGCTGCTCGACGGCTCGTGGGCCGAGCGGCAATGGCGATCGATCCCGGCGCAGGCCGGGACGAACGGGGCCGGCACGCTGGCGAGCGACGTGCCGCCGCCGCAGTATCGCTCGGCGGCGGCGACCAACGTCGGCAAGGTGCGCAGCATCAACCAGGATGCGTTCGTCGAGCGCTCCGAGGTCGGCCTGTGGGCGGTCGCCGACGGCCTGGGCGGTGAAAGCGAGGGCGAGATCGCGAGCCGGATGGTGTGCGACGCGCTCGCCGACTTCACGCCCGAGGCAAGCTTCGAGGACACCATCGAAGGTGCGCGCGAGCGGGTGCGCCAGGTCAACGAGCTTCTCGATCGCGCCGCCGCCCGCTCGGTCAACGGCGTCCGGAGCGGCAGCACCGTCGTCGCCCTGCTGGTGCGCGGACGGCGCTGTGCCGTTCTCTGGGCGGGGGACAGCCGCCTGTATCGATGGCGGGGCGGACGGCTGCACCAGCTGACGCGCGACCACAACCTGGCGGCGTCGGAAGGGGCCACTGGACGCGAGGCCCACGCCGTCACGCGCGCGGTGGGGGGCGAGTCGACGTTGACGCTCGACCTGCATCGTGACGGTGTCCGGCCGGGCGATCGGTTCCTGCTGTGCTCCGACGGCCTGACGCGGACCGTACCGGACGGCCAGATCCGGGCGTGGCTCGAACACGAGGACATCGGCACCGCGGTGGACGGCCTGATCAAGGCCACGCTCGATGCGGGGGCCCCCGACAACGTTACGGTTTTGATCGTGGAGGCGTGTGCGTAATTCCGCGTGTTTGGTTGTCGGCGTTCGAGCGAAGTGGGGAGGATCAACCTCCCCCGCGCGGCGCCTCGTTTGCGCGTTTACAGGTGTGACCTGTGCACGCTTTCGGGTGTGACCTGTTCGTTTCGACGATTTCCGTCGTTACTGGAAACGAAGCTGTGTCTCCAACCGTCGAGTGGCGAGGCTTCGTTTACAGATCAGCGGCCGCTCGCGCGGCCGCGGCTAAGCCGTGGTTGCACGGCGCCCAACCAAAAGGTTTTTACAGTTCCGCGCCGTGCGAGCACGGCTAGTGAACGCATATGACTGCCTTGATGGTCGGACAGGACCTGCTCCAGCCAATTGCGCCCGATCGGCCGTGCGGTGACGACCTCGAAGACACGCAGCTGCTCGCGTCCTTCGACGCGTTCCGGGTCTTCGGGCAGTCCGCCCCGCACGATCCGCCGCCGGAATGGAGCGCGATCGCGAGCAGGGCCACCGAAGCGCTGTGCAAGAGCAAGGATCTTCGCCTGCTTGCGTACCTCGGGTCCGCGCTGCTGCGAACGGACGGCCTGCCGGCGTTCGCCGACACGCTCAACATCGCCTCGCAGTGGCTGGACGTGTACTGGCGCGACACCTATCCGCGGATTGACGAGGACGCCATCCTCCGGCGAAGCGCTTTGAATTGCTTCGCCGACCAGATGGCCGTGATCGACGCGCTCCGGCGACTGCCGCTGGCAAGCAGCCGCCAGCACGGGACGTTCAGCCTGCGCGACATCGAGATCGCGTCGGGACAGCTGCCGGGCGACGGCGATGTCCGGCTCGACGAGGCGCGCGTCAATGCCGCGTTCGCGGCGATGTCGCGCGGCGATGTCACGCGGCTGCAGGACGCCACCGGACAGGCGCTGGCCGCAGTCAAGCGTATCGACGTCAAGATGCGCGAGGAGCGCGGGCCCGACGCGGCGCCAGGCTTCGATCCACTGTCGTTACAGCTGGCGAAGATTGACAAGGTCCTGCGCACCCAGCTTGGTTTGCGCACCGACGGCGATGCACCCGGGCCCGAGGGAAGTGACGGCGGCCCACAGGCGAACGAGCCGGCGCCGTTGGGACGGATCTCGTCGCGCCAGGATGCGATTCGTGCGCTCGACGCCGTGTCCGAGTTCTTCCGGCAGCACGAGCCGTCCAGCCCGATCCCGTTGATCCTCGATCGGGCCAAGCGCCTGGTGTCGAAGAACTTTCTCGAAGTCCTCGCCGAGATCGCGCCGGACGCGGTGCCGCAGGCGCGCCTGGCCGGCGGCCTCAAGGATTCGTGATTCGTGATTCGTGATTCGTGATTGAGTCGTGATTGAGTCGTGATTGATTCGTGATTGTGACGTGTCAGTCGTGATGGGTGGCGGTGATTTGTGAATCCTGAATCGTGATCGGCAATCACGAATCACGAATCACGAATCACGAATTGATGGAGGTGGTCCGTGGCCAAGTCGAGCAGTCAGAAGTTCATCGCGCGCAACCGCGCGCCGCGCGTGCAGATCGAGTACGACGTGGAGCTGTACGGCGCTGAGAAGAAGATCCAGCTGCCGTTTGTCATGGGCGTCCTCGCCGACCTGTCGGGCAAGCCGGCCGAGGCGCTGCCCGTCGTCGACGAGCGCAAGTTCCTCGATATCGACGTGGACAACTTCGACAGCCGCATGAAGGCGTTGAAACCGCGAGTCGCGTTCAGCGTGCCGAACACGCTGACGGGCGAGGGCAACATGATGGTCGAGCTCACGTTCGAGAGCATGGACGACTTCTCGCCCGCGGCGGTGGCGCGCAAGGTGGACGCACTGAGCAAGCTGCTCGAGGCCCGGCAGCAGCTCGCGAACCTGATTACCTACATGGACGGCAAGAGTGGCGCCGAGGAGCTCGTGAGCAGGCTGCTGCAGGATCCGACGCTCCTCCAGACGCTGGCGACGACGAAGAACCCGAACGCCGAGACCGCGTCGTAATCCGTGAACTCACCGACGGAGCAGACAAATGGCTGAAGCAAACTCCCAGCAGGATCTCCAGGCGGCAACCGCGGCGGTCGGCGTCACCGAGTTCGACTCCCTTCTGAAGAAGGAGTTCAAGCCGAAGACCGACGAAGCGAAGGAAGCCGTCGAGCGGGCGGTGCGCACGCTCGCCGAGCAGGCGCTCTCGCAGACGGCGCTGATCAGCACCGACGTCGTCAAGTCGATCGAGGCGATCATCGCGCAGCTCGACCTGAAGCTCTCCGAGCAGATCAACCTGATCCTTCACCACGAGGACATGCAGAAGCTCGAAGGCGCCTGGCGCGGGCTGCACTACCTCGTGAACAACACCGAGACCGACGAGATGCTCAAGATCCGCTTCATGAACATCAGCAAGCTGGACCTGGGCAAGACGCTGAAGAAGTTCAAGGGGACGGCCTGGGACCAGAGCCCGCTGTTCAAGAAGATCTACGAGGCGGAGTACGGGCAGTTCGGCGGCGAGCCGTTCGGTTGCCTCGTCGGCGACTACTACTTCGACCAGACCCCGCCCGACGTCGAGCTGCTGGGCGAGATGTCGAAGGTCGCCGCCGCCGCGCACACGCCGTTCATCGCCGGCGCCTCGCCGACGGTGATGCAGATGGCGAGCTGGCAGGAGCTGGCCAATCCGCGCGACCTCACGAAGATCTTCACGACGCCGGAATACGCCAGCTGGCGGTCGCTGCGTGAGTCCGAGGACTCGCGCTACATCGGCCTGGCGATGCCGCGCTACCTGTCGCGGCTGCCATACGGCGCCAAGACGAGCCCGGTGGAGGAGTTCGACTTCGAGGAGGACACCGGCGCGGCGGACCACAGCCGCTACACGTGGTCGAACGCCGCCTACGCCATGGCCGTGAACATCAACCGGTCGTTCAAGCTGTACGGCTGGTGCTCGCGGATCCGCGGCGTCGAGTCGGGCGGCGCCGTGGAAGGGCTGCCGACGCACACCTTCCCGACCGACGACGGCGGCGTGGACATGAAGTGTCCGACCGAGATCGCCATCAGCGACCGGCGCGAGGCCGAGCTCGCCAAGAACGGCTTCATGCCGCTCGTGCACCGCAAGAACTCGGACTTCGCGGCGTTCATCGGCGCCCAGTCGCTGCAGAAGCCGTTCGAGTACGACGATCCGGACGCGACCGCCAACGCCAACCTGTCGGCGCGGCTGCCGTACATGTTCGCGTGCTGCCGGTTCGCGCACTACCTGAAGTGCATCGTCCGCGACAAGATCGGGTCGTTCAAGGAGCGCGCGGACATGCAGATCTGGTTGCAGAACTGGATCATGAACTACGTGGACGGAGACCCGGCGCATTCATCCGAGAGCACCAAGGCGGCCAAGCCGCTGGCTGCCGCCGAAGTGCAGGTGGAGGAGGTCGAGGGCAACCCGGGCTACTACACCTCGAAGTTCTTCCTCCGTCCCCATTACCAGCTGGAGGGCCTCACCGTATCGTTGCGACTCGTGTCGAAGCTGCCGTCGGCCAAGGCCGGGTAATTTTGCTACGAGCGCGTTCGTTAACAGACAGGACAGGAGTTGAAACATGGCAGTCGATGCGTTCGCGAAGATCGGGGACATCAAGGGCGAGTCACAGGACGACAAGCACAAGGAGGAAATCGAGTTGCTCTCCTGGTCCTGGGGAGTGAATCAGAGCGGCACGGCGGCGAGCGGGAGTGGAGCGGGCGCGGGGAAGGTGAGCTTCACCGATTTCCACTTCTCCCACTTCGTCGACAAGGCGTCGCCGAACCTGATGAAGGCGTGCGCCACGGGTGAGCACATCAAGGACGCGATCATCACCCAGCGCAAGGCGGGCAAGGGGCAGCAGGAATACCTCATCATCAAGATGAACGACATCCTGATCACGGGTGTCCATCCCCAGGGCGCAAACAGTGACAGCGGCATGGTGATGGAGCAGGTGACGCTGCAGGCCTCGAAGGTCGACCTGGAATACAAGCCGCAGAAGGCGGACGGTTCGCTCGACGCCGGCCTGCACTTCAAGTACGACCAGAAGCTGAACAAAGAGGGGTAGTCGGAGGACAACTCCCAACTCCCGGTCCCGACTCCCGACGTGTCACCACGGAGTTGCGTCTGGGAGTTGGGGGTTGGGAGTTGGGAGTTGATTTTCGTAGAGGCCGACCTTCAGGTCGGCCCAAGGAGCTGCGATTGTGGCCAGTGTGAGTGCTCCGTCGGTCGGCGTCGGCGACATGTTTCTGATGGTCAAAGGCGCCAAGTGCGGCCTGATCAAGGGCGAGGCGCAGGACGACGTCCACAAAGGCGAGATTGAGGTCCTGCGCTGGTCGTGGGGCATGCAGGCCAAGTCGACCTTGGGCGGCGGCGTCGCCACGGGCAAGGCGAGCGTCCGCGAGCTGCGGGTGGTCAAGCGGATCGACAGCGCGTCGACGGCCTTGATGTCGGCGCTGCGGTCCAACGAGCCGATCCAGAAAGCCGTGCTGACGCTGCGCAAGGCCGGCTCGAAGCCGCTGGAGTACCTCAAGGTCACCATCGAGCAGGGCCGCGTGACGTCGCTCGATGTGGAGGGGGGCGATGGCAGCGGCGGGGCGGAGGTCCTGGAGAGCGTGAGCTTCTCGTTCAACAAGATCAACGTCGAATACGTGCCCCAGGGCAAGGACGGCCAGCCGATGGGCGGCACGATCTACGCGGATCAGTGGGGCGATGGTTAATGCGTCGTCGCTTCCACGGGCCGCGGAGTCGCGGAGTAATTTGCTAATTGTTCGTCCTCCGCGTCGCCGCGCCTCCGCGGCCCGTGGGGTTCAGTAGTCGCTTTTCTGACGGGGAACACGATGAGCAGCGCCGACACCGCCGAACAGAGCCTGAAGGCTGGAGACCCCGCCGGCGCCCTTGCGCACCTGCAGGACCAGGTGCGCGCGCGGCCCGACGACCCGAAGCTGCGCGTGTTCCTGTTTCAGTTGCTCTGCGTCCTGGGCCAGTGGGAGCGCGCCCTCAACCAGCTGAGCGTCGCGTCGAGTCTCGACCCGGCCGCG